>JBBWZU010000595.1:0-5522 GCA_039649225.1 Hyphomicrobiales bacterium
ACAGTGGCGGGTTAGCATTCACAACCGAATTCCTCCGGATATTCAATTTTGGCGTTTATTTTGACCGCCCGACGGGCGTCGTGAGGTGAATCCGCCGCCGCCACAATCGGGCGCGGACGTATGTGCCCGCCGCCGTGGCGGGGCGCAACCCACTATTATCAATGGGTCGCATGCGGCGGAGAGGTTTTGGGGCAGCTCCGCGCCGGCCCCCAGCCCAATGCGCCGCTAGCCGGCGCGCAGCGCCATGTACAACTCACGCGTGCCGAGGAGCAGCGCGGCGAACAGCAGCGGAATGACGAAATAGAGCAGCCTGAACAGCAGCAGCGAGGCCAGCAACTGCTCTTTCTCCACACCCGGAAGTCCGATCAGCATGGACGCCTCGAATACCCCAAGGCTTCCCGGGACATGGCTGAGAAATCCGAGCAGCGTGGAGATAACGAAGGTCACCAGCACCGGGATCATGTCGATCGGCGCGGCGGGCAGCAGCGTGTACATGGCGAGCGCGCCACAGCCCAGGTCGAGAACGCCGATCCCGATCTGCACGAGCGTTAGCCGTGCGTCCGGCAACGTGATCTGCCAGTCATTGCGGCCGATGATGCGTGGGCGCGGCAGCAGCCAGATCAGGTAGACCGCGATCACGCCGAGCGCCGCGAGCGCCAGGCCTCGGTTGGCCCAGGGCGGCAACTGGGTGACGCCGCCGACGATCTCGGGCGCGTAGGCCGTGCAGAGGCCGAGCACGAAGGCATTGCCGAGCCAGAATGTCAGCCCGGTCACGAAGCCCATCTTGGCCACATCGAGAATGCCAAGGCCCCAGACCGAATAGATGCGATAGCGCACGATGCCGGCGGTGAGCGTCGTTGCACCGAGATTGTGGCCGATCGAGTAGCTGGTGAAGCTGGCAAGCGCGGCGATGCGATAGGGCACTTTGGTGCGTCCGATCGTGCGCAATGAGAAGAAGTCATAAAACGTCAGCGTCACGTAACCGCCCCCGACGAAGACGCAGGCGATGACGATCGTGCGCAGCGACTTTTCGCGCAGGGCGGAAACGACCTTGTCGATCTGGATGTCGTGCAGAAGGTTGTATAGCGTGACCGCGGCGATCGCGACGATCAAAAGGCTGATGACAATACCAATCCGGTTCCAGCCGATTTTCAGGTCAACGGTGCGCGCGAGCGCTCTCGACGCGTTAAGCATTTTCCTCCAGGGCACAAAACTGCTTCCGCTCGAGCGATTCAGGTCCACAGCTTCACATTCGGCTGCAACAGGAATGCAACAATTCGATCCAGTCGATTGTCATACTCCTGAGACATGATTTCGCGATGGTCTCTGAATGCGATTCGAGAATACGGCTTGCGTGGCACGAGACCTGTCGAGTTACAAGCCCGCTCCCATCGGGGACGTTTGCGTCGACTGTTGGGTTGTCTTTCACACAGCAATGCGGTTGGCCTGATGCGCGTCCTTGTCGCGACAGATGCTTGGCATCCACAGATCAACGGCGTGGTGCGCACGTTGACCTCGCTGGCGCGCAGCGCGCGCAACCTCGGTGTGGCGATAGAATTTCTGTCGCCGGAGGGATTTCCATCGGTGCCGTTGCCGACCTATCCGGGGTTGCGTCTGGCTCTGCCGAACCGCCGCGAGATCGCGCGGCGGATCGAAAACGCGGCGCCGGATGCGATCCATATCGCGACCGAAGGCCCGATCGGCTACATGGTGCGCGCTCATTGCATCCGGCACGGTCTGCCATTCACCTCCGCCTACGCGACGCGATTTCCCGAATACATTTCGGCGCGCGTCGCGGTGCCGGAATCATGGAGCTACGCGGCGCTGCGCCGCTTTCACGCGGCTGCCGCCACCACGATGGTGTCGACGCCGTCGTTGATGAGCGAATTGACCGGGCGCGGATTTACCAATCTCGGCATGTGGACGCGTGGCGTCGACACCGAAATGTTCAGCCCGGACCAAACCGTCGAGCTGAGCCTGCCGCGGCCGATTTTCGTCAGTGTCGGACGCGTTGCGGTTGAGAAGAACCTCGATGCATTCCTGTCGCTCAAGCTTCCGGGCTCGAAAGTCGTCATCGGAGAGGGACCGCAGGAAGCTGATCTGCGGCGGCGCTATCCGGATGTGAGATTTCTGGGCTCGCTGCACGGCAAGACGCTCGCGGCGCATATCGCGGCCGCGGATGTGTTCGTGTTTCCAAGCCTCACGGACACTTTCGGCGTCGTGCAGCTTGAGGCGCTCGCATGCGGCGTGCCGGTTGCGGCGTTTCCGGTGACCGGCCCCCGCGACGTGATCGGCAACAACCCGGTCGGCATGCTGAGCGAAGACCTGCGTGAAGCCTGCATGGGCGCATTGCGTATGTCGCGTGAAGCCTGCCGCAGCTTTGCGCTCGGGCATTCCTGGGAGAGGAGCGCCCAGCAGTTCGTTGGCAACCTCAGCAATCTCAATGGCAGCGTCCGCACGCCGCGGGCCGCATAGGAGCTCGATGATGGCTTTCGCAGGAGACAAGACAATGAGCACGGATATCGACAACGTCATGGTCACTAAGGCCTATGCGCGCTGGGCGCCGGTCTACGATCTGGTGTTTGGTCCGGTGTTCGAGCAGGGACGCCGCGCCGCGATCACGGCTGCCGAACGCGTGGGCGGACGCATTCTCGAAGTCGGCGTTGGCACCGGCATCTCGCTTCCCGACTATGATCGCTCTTGCACGCTCGTCGGCGTCGATCTCTCCGAGCCGATGCTGCGCAAGGCGCACGAGCGCGTGAAGGAGCACGGCCTCACCAATGTCGAGGCCCTGAAGGTGATGGACGCGCAGCGGCTCGAATTTCCCGACAATTCGTTCGACGTCGTGGTTGCGCAATATGTCATTACGTCGGTGCCGGATCCTGAAGCGACGCTCGATGAGTTCGCGCGCGTGCTCAAGCCGGGCGGCGAAATCGTGCTGATGAGCCGGGTCGGGGCCGAGGCCGGGTTGCGGCGTACCTTTGAAAAATGGTTCCAGCCGGCGGCGCGCAAGCTTGGCTGGCGCAGCGAGTTCTCGTTCGAACGCTACACGCGCTGGGCCGCGCAAACCGACGGTATTCGGCTGGTCGAGCGCCGCGCGATGCCGCCGTTGGGCCATTTCGCGCTTGTCCGCTTTCTCAAGACCGGCGCGACTGCTGCCGGCGAGGGCCGCCACGATGCGCGCGCCGTGGCCTGAAACGGTGGTGTCACTGACACTTTGGGACACTTTGACGCTGCCTGTATGACAGTTCAAAACTGTCATACAGCATTCTTAGAATCGCAATATCAGCTTAAATCATATTAACAAGGAGAGCTTCGATGGCTGGCTTTCGGGAGACGTTGCGCGAGCAGCGTTGGGACGACCACCGTTACTATCATCATAGCCGGATCAACCAGTCGCTCCATCTGGTCAGCGCGATCAGCTTCCTGGTCGCCTACGTCATGGTGTTTGTCGATCCGGGCGTCGCCGGCCTGATCGGCTGGCTCATTTCGATGAACTCGCGCCAAGCCGGCCATTTCTTCTTCGAGCCGAAGCATTACGACGTGGTCAACCAGGCGACGCATGAATACAAGGAAGAGATCAAGGTCGGCTACAATCTGCGGCGGAAGATCGCCCTGATGGTCATCTGGGCTGGCTCGCCACTGCTGCTGTTCGTCGATCCGACGCTGCTCGGCACGGTTGCGGCCGCCATCACTCCGGCCGACTTCCTGCGTAATGTTGGCAAGCTGTGGCTGGTGATCGGTGCTGGCGGTCTGCTGTTCCGCACCGTGCACTTGTTCTTCATCAAGGACGTCGAGGCCGGGCTGTCGTGGGCGACCAAGATCCTCACCGACCCGTTCCACGACATCAAGCTGTACTGGAGGTCGCCGCTCTACCTCCTGCGCGGCGAACTGATCGATCCGCATCACGCGCAGCATCGCCATGACGATGAGGAGCTGGACGAGGACGAGTTGCGGGAACAGCACGCCGGCGCGTGACGCCAAGCAATAGCTCCGTCGATCGCATCCAGACGAGCCTGATCCAACCCATGTTGAATCCGGCTCGTCTTTTTTATTGTCCCGCGGACATGATCTTTGAAGAACGGTATCGGCCTTGCGGAAGTCGCCCTCTAGCGGAAGCGCGCCGGCATCAGGCGATGAGAGATGATCTCGCGCAGGATGCCCCGCTTGATCGACTTGTTCGACGCCGCCGGATTGGCCCACCACCATCCGTCCTGCCGCATCGCCTCCGCGGCCGCAACGAAGCAGTCGCAGACAGCCGCGAAGTTCTGATCCGTGTAGTTGAGGCTGAAGATCAGGCGCCCAGTGCCGACCCAGCTCAAGGCCAGCCCCTCGGCACGCAGATAATATTGAAGCATCCAATTGTAGCGCGAAGGCTGCGTGTACCAGACGGTCCAGATCGAGGACAAATTGGAAACGCGCACCGGCAGCCCTGCGTCGGCGAGGCGCCGGTTGAGTTCCGCCGCCCGATGATCCCAGGTCTGGTCGAGATCGCGGTAGAGCGCGTGCACCTGCGGCGTTTCCATGCGCCGCAGGAACTCATGCATCGACCCCATCACGTAAGGGTGCGCGTTGAACGTGCCGCGGGCAAGGCAAATGTCGCCGGGGCGATCGTCGCGGAAGCGTTTCATCAGATCCTTGCGTCCGCAAACGACACCAACCGGAAGCCCGCCACCCAGCGTCTTGCCGTACGTGACCATGTCGGCTTTGACGTCGAAGTATTCCTGCGCGCCACCCGCGGCCAGCCGGAACCCGACGAATATCTCATCGAGGATCAGCACGATGCCCTGTTCGGTGCAGACCTCGCGCAGGCGCCGCAGCCAGTTCGCATAGGCCTGCCTGTCAAAATTGGCGTTGCGTCCGCTGTCCACCAGCGAGCCATCCGAGGGCGCATTGGCATTGGGATGCAGCGCCTGCAACGGATTGACCAGCACGCAGGCGATGTCGCCGCGTGTGCGCAGCACCTCGAGCGCCTCCTCCGACATGTCGTTGAGCGTGTAGGTTCGGTCTGCCGGAATCGGATTGCCGATGCCCGGCTGCACGTCGCCCCACCATCCATGATAGGCGCCGCAGAACCGCACGAGATGCGTGCGCCGCGTGTGATAGCGCGCAAGCCGCACTGCCTGCATGACGGCCTCGGTGCCGGACATATGGAACGATATTTCGTCGAGACCGGAAATCTCGCGCAGTCGCGCGACGTTGTATGTGACGACCGGGTGATAAGCGCCGAGCACCGGACCGAGATCGGCGACGCGCGCAAAGCCGTCGCTCATGCAGGACTTGTAGAAGTCGTAGCCGAACAGGTTCACGCCATACGAACCGGTCAGGTCGTAGAAGGTGTTTCCGTCGAGATCGGTGATCATGACGCCCGACGAGGAGTCGACGAACGAGCCGGAGCGCAGATGCTCGCGCACGTAGCGGCTGAACTGAAACGGCACCCGATAGGCGCTGATGAACTGAAGGTCGGAGACGCCTTCGGCAAGCTCCGCGGTGCGCCGATAGGTCTCGGCAAAACGGGTGCG
>JBBWZU010000598.1:0-3194 GCA_039649225.1 Hyphomicrobiales bacterium
GGGAAGGCCAGGTCAACCTTGGCGCCGAGCGCCTCGAAAGCCGGAACCGCCCGGCTCACGCAGGCGGCGATCTCGGGGTCGACGCGCGCATGGCCGAGATCCGGACTGACGGCGATGCGCAGGCCTGAGATGCTGCGCGGCGCGGCACGCCGATAGCTGGCCGGATGCGAGGTGAGGTCGAGCGGATGGGCACCGGACATCACCTCCAGCATCAGCTCCGCGTCGACGACGTCGCGCGCGATCGGCCCAATGTGCGAGAGCAGGCCGTTGTTAGGCACCGGCACATAGGGGACCGTTCCGAACGTCGGCTTGAAGCCGACGATGCCGCAGAAGTGCGCCGGCAGGCGGACCGAGCCCGCGCCGTCGGTGCCAAGATGCAGCGGGCCGCAACCGGCCGCCGCGAGCGCGGCCGCGCCGGAGGATGAGCCGCCCGGCGTCAGGCCGATCCGCCACGGATTTTGCGTCGCACCGGTCAGCGGATTCTCGCCGACGGCGGTCCAGCCCTGCTCGGTCATCGTCGTCTTGCCGACGATGATGGCGCCCGCGGCGCGTAGCCTGGCAACCGCCACGGAGTCCGCGGCAGCGGGTGAGGGATCGGACAGCCGCGAGCCGCGCCGCGTCGGCAAGCCGGCGACGGCGTGAATGTCCTTGATGGTGACCGGAACACCATGCAGCGCGCCGAGCGCATCGCCGCGCATCACGGCCGCCTCCGCGGCACGGGCCGCGCTTTTCGCGCCGTCGCGATCGAGCACCACGAAGGCATTGAGCATCGGCTCGATCACATCGAGGCGGTTCAGCAGGTCGTCGACGATATCGAGCGGTGATACTTTGCGTGTGCGCACGAGCTCTGCGAGCGCGCAGGCGGAAAGCGCGCTCAAGCCGCCGCCGGACATCGTCGTCATCGCGCCGCCCGGTCCCACGCCTCCACATCGAGGAACGTGCTCTGGTAGGTGGCGCCGGCGCCGATGTCGGTGAGCCGATCGGAACAGAGGATGTTCACCGTCCCGGAAACCGCCTCTGCCTCAGGCCGTTGACCGGGCACCAGGACGACGCCTTCGCGCACTTCATCACTGACTTTAAGAACAAGGCCGATGTGTCCGCGCTCATTGAAAAGACGGACCTTGGCGTCATCGCTGAGGCCGCGCCGTGCGGCCTCGTTCGGATGCAGCACGCAGGACGGCTCGCCTTCGCGCGCGCGCAGAAACGCGTTGGAGGAAAACGCCGTGTGGGATTGGAAGTAGCCCGGCGTCGTCAGCAGCCGCAGCGGCCATTTGGCGGCATCCTCTGTTTCCTGCGGATCGGCTTCCCAGATCGGCATCGCCGGCACGCCGTCGGCTGCGAGATCCGCCGAATAGATCTCGAGTCTGCCGGACTTGGTGCGGAATTCCTGGGCATCACTTTCCGGCGCCACTTTGACGGCGCGATGATCGAGCAGCCGTATCGGATCGATCTTGGCGACCGCGCCCGTCGCACCTTCAAAGAACTTCGGAAAAATCTGCTCCGGCGTCAGGCGAAAAATCTCGTCGGTCACGCCCATGCGGCGCGCCAATTCCTGTGCGAGATGCATGTTCGACCAGGCTTCGCCCTGCGGCGCGACCGCCGCCGGCGCAAACTGCATGTAGTAGCTGCCATAGCTGCGATAGAAGTCCGACGTCTCAAGGTACGTCGCTGCCGGCAGCACGATATCGGCGTATTTGGCGGTGTCGGTGAAGACCGGATCATGCACCACGGTGAACAGATCCTCGCGCGACAGGCCGTGCCGGACTTTCAGAACGTTGGGATTGGTCACCGCCGGATTGTTGGCGCAGATCAAAAGCCCATTGATCGGCGGGTCCCGCATGGTCAGCAGAGCTTGCCCGAGCAGGCTGTGGTTGACCTGACGCGTCTGCGCCGGCCCGGACGGCTTGGAAACTGATGTAAAGTTCAAGTCGATCGAGCCGGCCGCGAGCAGCAGCGCGCCGCCACCGCGCCGCCCGTAGGCGCCGGTGATGGCGGGCAGAGTCGCGACCGCGCGCAGTGCCTGGCCGCCGCGCGCAAGGCGCGTCATGCCTTCGCCGATGCGAATGAACAAGCGCTGCGCCGCGCCGTAGAGCGCTGCCAGACGCTCGACATCCTCGACGGCAAGCCCGGTGATCTCGGCAACGCGCGCCGGTGGAAATTGCGGAACGACCTCGGTCTTCCAGCGCTCGAAACCGAGCGTGTGCCGGGCGAGATAATCCTCATCGCATTTGCCGTCGCGCACCAGGATATGAACGATGCCGATGGCGAGCGCCGCGTCGGTCCCGATTTTGATCGGAAGGTGCCAGTCGGCGCTCTGCGCCGTGCGCGTGCGGCGCGGATCGATGACGATGATTTTCACGCCTTGCTTCTGGCGCTGTTCGGCCTTCTGCCAGAAGTGAACATTGACGGCTTTGAGATCGCAGCCCCACGAGATGATCAGGTCGGACTCGGCGACCGATTCAGGATCCGCGCCACCGACCGGTCCGAGCGTCATATCCCAGGCGGTCTCGCAGCAACTGTCGCAGACCGTGCCGGCCGTCAACCGGCTCGTGCCCATCGCATGGAACAGGCCGTTCACCAGGCGCCGGTTGATCTGGCCCTGGTGCGCGCTATAGGCGTAGCCGAGCAGGGCGAGGGGGCCGTCTTTTGCGATGATCGCCTTCCAGCGCTGCTCGATTTCGTCGAGCGCATCGCTCCAGGTGATCGGTGCAAATTCGCCCGATCCTTTCGGCCCGGTGCGGCGCAGCGGCGTTTTGATCCGGTCCGGGGAATTCACCAGCTCAGCATCGCGGTTGACCTTGGCGCAGGCAAAACCGGCCGTGTAGGGCTGCTCGGGGTCTCCCGACACCTTGATCAGTCTGTCGTTGTCGACTTGCGCCAGCAGCGAGCACATGCACGGGCAGTCATGGGCGCAGGTCACGCGGATCGTCTGCATCGGTCGTCCTCGGGTGCGGAAGGGCAGGGAGTCCCCGCGAGCGCGGTTTGACAGGCGATCGTCGCATGAACAAAGTGGTCGGGACGAGGTCCACTTCAGGGCAAAACGTGACAACCACTTTGCGGCGCCGCGACGGTCTCGACCTTCCGATCGCGCTCGATCGGACCATCCGCAATCATGGCCAGCAGGTGCATGCGGCGCTGCGCTCCGCGATCATCGACGGCCTGCTGCGGCCGGAGATGAAACTCCCGTCCAGCCG
>JBBWZU010000615.1:0-3062 GCA_039649225.1 Hyphomicrobiales bacterium
GCGCGATGCACGATCAGCGTATTGGCGGTCGGGATGTCGAGGCCGGACTCCACGATGGTGGTCGAGAGCAGCACGTCGTATTTGCCGTCATAGAAGGCCGACATGATGTCTTCCAGCACGGTCGGTGGCATCTGCCCGTGCGCGATGGTGACGCGCGCTTCCGGCACGGTCTGGTCGAGATAGGCTTTGACCTCGGCCAAATCGTCGATGCGCGGCGCGACGTAAAAGGCCTGGCCGCCGCGATAGCGTTCGCGCAGCAGCGCCTCGCGCACCACGATCGGGTCGAATGGCGCCACGAAGGTGCGCACCGCCAGGCGATCGACCGGGGGCGAGGCGATGATCGAGAGATCGCGCACGCCGGTGAGCGCGAGTTGCAGCGTGCGCGGGATCGGCGTCGCGGTCAGCGTCAGCACATGCACCTCGGCGCGCAAGGTCTTGATCTTCTCCTTGTGGCCGACGCCGAAGTGCTGTTCCTCGTCGACCACCAGCAGCCCGAGATCCTTGAACTTGATCTGCTTGCCGAGCAGCGCGTGGGTGCCGACCACGATGTCGACCTGACCGGCGGCCAGGCCTTCGCGCGTCTTCTTCTGGTCGGCGGCCGGGATCAGGCGCGACATCTGCGCGACATTCACCGGAAAACCGCGGAAGCGTTCGGCGAAGGTCTTGTAGTGCTGGCGCGCGAGCAGCGTGGTCGGCACGATCACGGCAACCTGCTTGCCGCTCATCGCCGCGATGAAGGCCGCGCGCAACGCGACTTCGGTCTTGCCGAAGCCGACGTCGCCGCAGACCAAGCGGTCCATCGGCTTGCCCGAACCCATGTCGTCGAGCACCGCATTGATCGCGGTTTCCTGATCCTCGGTCTCGTCATACGGGAATCCGGAACAGAACTCGTCATACATGCCGTGCGCGACGGCCAGCCGCGGCGCTTCGCGCAGCAGCCGCGCCGCCGCGATCTTGATCAGTTCGCCCGCCATCTCGCGGATGCGGTTCTTGAGCTTGGCCTTGCGGGTCTGCCAGCCGGCGCCGCCGAGCCGATCGAGCTGGACACCGGCGTCCTCGGAGCCAAAGCGCGACAACAGCTCGATGTTCTCGACCGGGAGATAGAGCTTGGCGTTCTCGGCGTAATGCAGCTCGAGGCAATCGTGCGGCGCGCCGGCCGCCATGATGGTCTGCAAGCCGACGAAACGGCCGATGCCGTGATCGACGTGCACGACAAGATCGCCGGAATCGAGGCTGGTCGCTTCCGCGATGAAGTCTTCCGGACGCTTGGAGGCGCGGCGGCGGCGCACAAGTCTGTCGCCCAAAATATCCTGCTCGCAGATGACCGCGAGGTCTTCGGTTTCGAACCCGGCTTCGAGGCCGAGCACGGCGAGCGAAATCTCGTTCTTCGGACGCTTGAGCGCGTCGGGAAAGTCGCGCACGTCGGTGAGGTTGACCAGTTTGTGGTCGGCGAGCACATGGCTCATGCGCTCGCGCGAGCCGTCGGTCCACATCGCGACGATCACGCGCTTGCCGGAGCCTTGCAGCGCGTGGACGTGCCTGGTGACGGCATCGAAGACGTTGGCTTCGGCCTCGGTGCGCTCGGGCGCGAAGTTGCGGCCCTGACGCGTACCGGCCTCGAGCGCGGCCGGATCAGGATCGTTGAAGTGCGAGAGGCGCGCCAGCGCGCCGGCTTCGAGCCGCTGCTGCCACTCGGTCTCGGTAAGGTATAGCCGCTCCGGCGGCAGCGGTTTGTAGATGGTGCCGGCGCGGTCGGCCTCGAGCGCCTCGGCGCGGGCCTGATAGTAGTCGGCGATCTGGGCGAAGCGCTCGCGCGCCGCATCCTCGGCGAGCGGCTCGAGCACCACCGGCGCGCCCTCGACGTAGTCGAACAGCGTATCGAGCTTGCCATGGAACAGCGGCAGCCAGTGCTCCATGCCGGGATGGCGGCGGCCTTCGGTGATCGCCTCGTAGAGCGGATCCTTGGCCGAGTTGCCGAACGACTCGACGTAGCCCTGGCGGAAGCGGCGGATGGTTTCGCTGGTGAGCTGGAACTCCGTCACCGGCACCAGGCTGAGCGCGCGCAGCAGGTCGGTCGAGCGCTGTGTCTCGGGATCGAACGAGCGGATCGATTCCAGCGTGTCGCCGAAGAAGTCGAGACGCACCGGATCGCCGACGCCGGGCGGGTAGAGGTCGACGATGCCGCCGCGCACCGCATAGTCGCCGGGCTCGCGCACGGTGGACGTGCGGTTATAGCCGTTGAGCTCCAGCCATTTCGTCACGCCATCCATCGCCAGCACATTGCCGGGCGCGGCGGCGAGCGACTGGGCGGCGAGCAGCTCGCGCGGCGGCACGCGCTGCGCGGCGGCATTCACGGTGGTCAGCACGATCCCGGGACGCTCGCGGCCTTTCAGGCGCGACAGGCGCGAGAGCGCGATCATGCGCTGCGCGACGACGCCGGAATGCGGCGAGACGCGATCGTAGGGCAGGCAATCCCAGGCCGGAAATTCGCTGATCTCGATCTCGGGCGCGAAGAACGCCAGCGCGCGGGCGAGTTGCGCCATGCGCGGACCATCGCGGCAGATCACCACCAGGCTGGTGGCCGGCGGTTTCGCCCGGGCCGCGATGGCGCGCGCCAGATCGGCGACGATCAGGCCTTCGGCGCCATCGGCGACGCCGGACAGCATCATCGGACGGCCGGGGATCAGGCGTTCGGCGGGGGATTTGAGGCGGGCCATTCAGGCGGCCCCGCGGTGGAAGTCGCACATGCGGCGGAACAGCACGGTATCGTATTCGGCGGGCGTTGCCGCCTGCCCCATGATCCAGTTCAGCAAATCGGGCTCCGGAACGTCCATCAGATGCTCGAAAGCGTCGACCTCCCGTTCCGTCAGCGCCGCAATATGCGCGTCGGCGAAGCGACCGGTGATCAGATCAACCTCGCGCATGCCGCGATGCCAGGCGCGGAACAGCAGCCGCCGCCGCCGCTCGTCCAGCCCCTCGCTCGATCGGGTCGTTCCGCTCATGTCCGCTCCGCCACTCAACACGAAAAGCCCGGACGTGCCGGGCGGGGTTGATATAGCGAC
>JBBWZU010000619.1:0-4301 GCA_039649225.1 Hyphomicrobiales bacterium
TGATCAGCGGCTGGTAATAGACCTCGAACGCGCCGGTCGCGATCGCATCGCGCAGATCGAGCTCCAGGCTGCGGCGCGCCCGCGCCTTGACGTCCATATCGGGCTCGAAGAAACGCCACACGCTGCGTCCTTCGGACTTGGCGCGATAGAGCGCCATATCGGCGTTCTTCAGCAGAACGTCGGCACTGGTCCCGTCGCGCGGCGCGACCGCAATGCCGACGCTGGCGCCGATGACGACATGGTGCCCGTTGATGTCGTAGGGCTCGCCCAGTTCCTCGACGATACGTCCCGCAAGGATCGCGACGCCCTCGGGGTCGCGGACCGAGGTTTCCAGCACGATGAACTCGTCGCCGCCGAAGCGCGCCACAAAATCGATATCGCGGACAATGCCGCGAAGCCGGTCCGCCACCGCGCACAGCAGCGCATCGCCGGCCGGATGTCCCAGCGTGTCATTGACCTGCTTGAACTGATCGAGGTCGACGAACAGAACGGCACAATGAGTGCCGCGCTTCATCGTCGCCAGCACCCACTCCATCTGGTCGTGGAAAAAGGTTCGATTGGGTAGCCCGGTCAGCGCGTCGTAGCGCGCCAGATGATTGATCCGGGCTTCGGCGTTCTTGCGCTCGGTCACATCCTCGACCAGCACGACCGATCCGCCGTCTTCCATCGGCTCGAACGTGAGCGAGAGCGCGCGGCCGTCTTCGGTATCGACCGCAAGCTCACCGTCGAATTTCCCGGACAGCCGGCTCTCGAGGTCCGCGAACAGGCGCTCCATGGTGGCATCGTTGAGGGTGCCGGCGGCGACGCAGGCACGCAGCAGCGTGCGCAGCGAACTGCCGCGCTCGACGCCCGATACGTGCAGGATATCTTCGAGCTGCTTGTTCGAAACCACGAGACGCCGCTGCTGATCGAACATGCACAGGCCGTGCGGCATGTTGTTCAGCGCGGTGTCGAAGCGATCCGCCAGCAGCGTCACGTCGCGCGTCGCGACCAGGGCGTCAAGCAGCGTACGGCGCAGCCGCTCGGTGATCGACCTCATGCTCACGAAAAACGGCAGCAGCACACAGCCGAACACCGCATAGTAGGTGCCCCCGACCAGGAACAGAGCAAGCGTCATCGGAATTCCGGCGCAGAGGAGTTGCGCATTGACCAAGAGTTTGCTGCCGAAATTGCGCCCCGCAACACCAATCATGTTCACGAGAAGGGTCGAAAAAGTCAGAAGCTGCACCACGGGGTCTGTGGTGCGGGCGAAGGAGAAAAAGCACCACGCGCCGAGCAGCGCCACATAGGCCGATGCGCCGACGACGTAGCGCAGCTCCCAGCGTATCGCGTTGGCCCGGCTCATGGCGGTCTTGGCGCGCCGCGCAAAGGTGCGCATGTCCCACGCACGCGCCAACGTGATGGCGATCAATCCGACCGCGCAAAAAATGAGCGTCGGCTCCGCGGTCCGCCAGGCGATGACCAGCGCAGCCGTAATGGACCCGAACCCACCGACGATGAGGGTGCGCGGGTCGCTGAACAACGACGCCACAAGCGACGTATAGATCTCCGTCGGAAGCTTGCGGTCGTGCCCGACCCAGATCAAACGTTTGAACGCGGACATGAGCGTCCAGGACTCCCACCAACTTACTCGTCGCCAAGGGCGCGAGTGTCAGAGAATCATATGAAAATTTCGTTGACCGCTACCTTAGGTCCTCGCTGCGAATGCGCATTTCCCGGCGGTATAGGGGTTTTGCCTGAGAGCTTCCGGCCGCACGCCACTCTTTTTGGTTGTAGTCGGCGTGCTCTGCTCGAAATTGCGGGCATACCGGCGCGATCCACAAGGCCGCCCGACGCACTGGAAGCTAGATCGTCGTGATCGTGTGCGGCAACACGAACGGCACGCCCGGCGGCGGTGCGCGGCCCACCATGACGGCGCATTTGAACACGCGCGCCAAGACTTCGTCGGTCACGGTCTCGGCCGGCGTTCCGGCGGCCGCCACGCGCCCCTGATCCAGCACCGCGATGCGGTCGGCGCTCATCGCCGCCAGATTGAGATCGTGCAGGATCGCCACGACTGCAACGCCGCGCCGCGCGCAGCGCCCCACGGCCTCGAGCATCTCGAGCTGATGCTTGAGATCGAGGCTCGCGGTCGGCTCATCCAGCAGCAGCAGGCCGGGCCCATGCACGGCTTCGCCGCAAGCGAGTTGCACCAGCACGCGGGCGAAATGCGCGCGCTGCTGCTCTCCGCCCGACAGCGTGCCGATGATGCGCGCGCTGAAATCCGCGAGATCGACATCGGCGAGCGCGCGCTCGGCAAGATCCTCGATCGCGCCGCCATGGCGATCGTCGGCACCCATGCGCACGACCTCGCCGACCGTGAACGGAAATGCCACGCTGGTGTTTTGCGAGAGAACCGCGCGATGCAGCGCAAGCTCGCGCGGCGCGTAAGATTGAATCGCGCGTCCCTTGAGCGTGACGCTGCCCGACGTCGGCTCGAGCTCGCCCGCGAGCGTGCGCACCAGTGTCGATTTGCCCGCGCCGTTCGGACCCACCAGCGCAACGACCTCGCCCGGCGCGACCGCGAGCGAGACATCGTCGAGCAGCATTTTCGTGCCGATGCGCACCGCGACGGAGGCTGCCGCAATGACGGCGGTCATCCCACCGCTCCGCGCTGACGCAGCAACAATGACAGGAAAAACGGCGCGCCGAGCGCCGCCGTCACGATGCCGATCGGCAACTCCGCCGGCGATGCGATCACGCGCGCGAAGGTATCGGCGACCAGCAGCAAAGTTGCGCCGAGCAGCAGCGCCGCCGGGAGCAGCAGCCGGTGTCCAGGCCCGATCACCAGCCGCAGCAGATGCGGCACCACGATGCCGACAAAGCCGATCACGCCCGCCACCGATACGGCCGCGCCGGCCGCCGCCGCGACCAGCACGATCGCGATGCGCTTCAGCCGCTCCACCGCGATGCCCATGTGGAAGGCCTCGGCTTCGCCCAGAACCATCAGATCGAGCCCGCGCGCGATGAACGGCAGGCCCGCAACGACCAGGCCAAGGAACGGCGTGATGGCGGCGACCTTGCCCCAGGTGGCGCCTCCGAGCGAACCGAGCAGCCAGAACGTGATGTCGCGCAGTTGCCGATCGTCGGCGAGGAACACCAGAAAACCGATGCCCGCATTGGCGAGCGCGCCGACCGCGATGCCGGCGAGCAGCAAGGTGGCAATCGAGGTGCGGCCGTAGCGTGTCGCGAGGCGGTAGAGAATGATCGTCGTCACCAGCGCGCCCGCAATCGCCGCGACGGGCAGCACTTCGAACGGCAGCACGGTTTTGCCGGCCGTGATGATCCGATCCCCTATGACGATCGCGGCCGCGGACGCAAAGCCGGCGCCCGGCGAGATGCCGGCCAGCATCGGGTCGGCGAGCGGATTGCGGAACAGGCCCTGCATCAGCGTGCCGCCGGCCGCGAGCAGCGCGCCGATCATGATGGCGAGCGTGATGCGCGGCAACCGGATCGACCACAGAATCAGTTGATCGCGCGCGACGGCTGCCGGATCGCCCGATCCGAGCCCGAGCGCGGCCGGCAGACGGTGCAGCGGAATTCCCGCCGCGCCGATGCTCGCGGCAATTCCCGCCGCGGCGATGAGAGCGATGAGCAGAACGCCGAGCACCAGCGCCGAGGACCGCACCGCATGCCGACGCGGCATAAACGCGCCGTGCATCGTGGCGACGGCCATCAGGAACAACCCGAAGTCTTGTGCTCGGACGGCAAAATATCGCGGCCGAGCGCGGGATAGAGCGCGGCGGCCAGATCGCGCGCCGCGCGCGCGGTCCGTGGACCGAAGCCAAGCAGATAGAGCCCGTCCATCGCGATGAATGATTTCTGTGCCGCCGCCGGCGTGGTCGAGAATGCGGTGTTGGCAAACACCGTCGTGGCGTCGAGATTGTCCTGCGGCCGCTGCATGGCCAGCACGGCATCGGGCGCGGCGGCGATCACGGCCTCATCGGCGATCTGCCGGTAGCCCTCATAGCCGTCCATCGCGTTGACGCCGCCGGCCAGCTTGATGATTCCGTCGGCCGCGGTGTTGCGTCCGGCCACCATCGGCTTGCCGTTGAGAAACGAGAGCACGAACAGCACTTTTTTCGGCTGCGTGATTTTCGCGCGCAGCTTTTCCAGCGCGCCGAGGTCGGTCGCAACCAGCCCGGCGAGGCATTCGCCGTGATCGCGGACGCCCGCGACATCGGCGATCAGGCGCACCTTCTCGGCGATCCCTTCGGCCGTATAGTGATCCGGCACGCGCACGAGCGGCACAGTTGCGTGCT
>JBBWZU010000622.1:0-5758 GCA_039649225.1 Hyphomicrobiales bacterium
GCAAATTGCGAAACGGACTTGGGCGACAGATTTGGGCGACCGGCCTGCGGGCCGCCAGAGAGGACCTAGGCGATGTCTTCGGTACAAGGCGCAAACGGCGCCAGCTCTGCAATCCAGCAGTGGCAATATCTGCAGTCACTCGCGTCGACGGGATCGGCTAATCAGCCGTCGACCGGAAGCAATCCGACCGCGACCGCGTTCGACCCGTTCGCCGGGCTCGGTAGCGACCCTACGCAGTCGTCCGGCGGCAGCGGCGGACCGACCCAACCTTTCAGTCTTGAAGCCATGAGCGCACTGATCGACGCGCAGGCCCAGGCGAGCGGCACCAACGGGATGTCGGCGCATCAGCAGAAAGTATTCGGCAAGCTCGACGCCGACGGTGATGGCAGCGTCTCTCAGAGTGAGATCGAGAATGCGTTCGGCGCCGACAACAAGCAACTCGCGGACGCGGTGTTTGCCAAGCTGGACAAGAATGGCGATGGCGCCGTCAGTGCAAGCGAATTCGCCGCCGGCACGATGCGCGGGGCCCGCCATCACAAGCGCGCCGAGTCGGCCGACGGACAGGGCGGGCAGGATCAACTGACGCAATTGCTGCAGGCCGCGGGCGCAAGCTCGACCAGCACCAGCAATTCGGACGGATCGTCCACGACCACCATCACCTACGCGGACGGATCGAAGGTCAGCATGACAACCGCCGCATCGTCGAACACCGACAATTCGACCAATAGCGGCACCTCGAACAGCGCGCAGTCGAATCTGCTCGAACAACTCATCAAGCTGCAGGCGCAACTGACGAGCTCGGCGACCTCAACCTCGTCCACCACGGCCTGACCGCCAGCCGTCCGGCCGTCGCTGCGCTGAGGCAGAACGCCTTGGCGCATGCGAACAGGGGGCACTCAACGATTTTGCAGGGCAGGGCGTAGCCGTGCCGCGTTGACAGCGGCATTCCAACCCATTCAATTCATCCTTCCCGCTGGCGCTAGTGCTAGACCAGCCTTGCTGAAGGATGAGCCATGGCGCGCGTCGATGCGATCGTTCTGGGCGCCGGCATCGTCGGCACGTCGGTCGCGCTGCATCTGGCCAAGCGCGGCATGGCGGTGGCGCTGGTCGACAAACGCGGGCCGGGCGAGGAGACGAGCTACGGCAACACGGGTGTGATCGTCGGCGCCAGCGTGTTTCCGACCGCGTTTCCACGCAGCCTGAAGAAGCTCGTTCAAGTGGCGCTCAAGCGCGCCCCGGAGGCGAATTATCACTGGGGCGATCTGATGAAGATCGCGCCCTGGCTATGGTCGTATTATCGCTTTTCGACGCTGGAGAGACTGAAGGACAGCGCCGTCAAGCTGCGGCCGCTGATGGCGCATTCGATCGCCGAGCATGAAGCCCTGATGGCCGAGTCCGACGCCCTGAAATACTTGCGCAAGACCGGCTGGATGACGCTCTATCGCAGCGATGCCGCCTATGAGGGGATGAAGCCCCAGCTCGAATTCGGTGCGCAGATCGGTGTCGCGGCGCAGGCGCTTGATACGGCTGGCGCGCTTGCGCTCGAGCCCAATCTGTCGCCGGTGTTTCGCCATGCGCTGATGTGGCCGGATGTCGCCTCGCTCTCCAATCCTCTGGCGGTGACGCGTGCCTATGCGAAGCGCTTCCAGGCGCTTGGCGGCGTATTGGTGAATGGCGATGCGCGTTCGCTGCATCGCGCCGACAGCCGCTGGCGTGTCGACACGCAGAACGGTCCGGTGGATTCGGCCGAGGCCGTGGTGGCACTCGGCCCCTGGGCGCCGGACGTGCTGAAGCCACTCGGCATCAAGCTGCCGCTTGGCATCAAGCGCGGCTACCATCGTCATTTCGACGCCAAGGGCAATGCGGCGCTGTCGCGCCCGATCATCGACACCGAATACGGCTATGCGCTCACCCCGATGGAGCAGGGTATCCGGCTGACCACGGGCGCCGAATTCGCCAGCCGCGATGCCGCGCCGACTCCCGTCCAGTTCGACCGCCTGCTTCCGGCCGCGCGCGCGCTGTTTCCGCTCGGCGCGCCGAACGAGGCCGAGCCCTGGCTCGGCCGCCGTCCCAACATGCCGGATTCATTGCCGGTGCTGGGCCGCGCGCCGGGGCAACAGGGGCTCTGGCTGGCATTCGGCCATGGGCACTGGGGGCTGACGATGGCGGGCGTGACCGGCCGGCTGATCGGCGAAATGATGACCGGGACAACGCCATTCACCGATCCGGCGCCCTATCGGGCGGAGCGGTTCATGTAGG
This sequence comes from Hyphomicrobiales bacterium, assembly GCA_039649225.1. GTDB lineage: Bacteria > Pseudomonadota > Alphaproteobacteria > Rhizobiales > Xanthobacteraceae > PALSA-894. The sequence goes on from JBBWZU010000622.1 coordinate 2,260, forward strand.
CGGCACCCATTCGCCCGCGATCAGCGGCCGAATTTGTCGCGCCAGGCCGGCTGCGCGCCTGCGAACGGCAGGGCGGTCGCCTCATAGACAGCGCGCGCCACCGCGCGTGCCAGCACATTGGCGGCGACCGCGCCGAGCTCAGCCAGCGCGAACACCGGATTGGCGAGCGGGCGTTTTTCTGTCGAGGCCGCGAACACGATGTCGCCGTCCATCGGCGTGTGCACCGGATAGATCGCGCGGGCAAGACCGTCATGCGCCATGGTGGCGACGCGATTGGCCTGCGCCTTGGTGAGCGTCGCGTCGGTTGCCACCAGCGCGATGGTGGTGTTTTCGCGCGGGCCGCCCTTCAGGCGCAGTGCAAGGGCATTGGGCGGCAGCGGGGTCGGCCAGCCGCGGCCGCCGAACTCGTTATCGACCTCGAAGGGTGCGGACCAGAACCGCGGCCCTTCGCCGACCGTGACGCTGCCGATCGCGTTCACGGCGACAATCGCGCCGACCGTCGCGCCGTCGCGCGTTGTCGCGGAGGCTGAGCCGAGCCCGCCTTTGAAAGTGGCGGTGGTTGCGCCAAACCCGGCGCCCGCGGTGCCCAATGCGAAGGCTTCGGCGGCATTCGCGGCGGCCGCATAACCAAGATCCCGATAGGGCGCAAAGCGGCCCCAGTTCTTGTCGCCGCCATTGATCAGGTCGAACAGGATCGCGCCCGGCGCGATCGGCACGCGCACCGGACCGACCGGAAAGCCGCGGCCCTGCTCGCGCAGCCAGGCCTGCGTGCCGCCCGGCGCATCGAGCCCGAACGCCGAGCCGCCCGAGAGCACGAAGGCATCGACGCGCTCGACGGTTTCCTCGGGGCGCAGCAACTCGGTGTCGCGCGTGCCCGGCGCGCCGCCGCGCAAGTCCATCGCGGCGACCGCCGGCTCGTCGAACACGATTGCTGTCGTGCCCGAGGCGAGCTTGGCATCGTCGGCATGGCCCACTTTAAGGCCGGGAACATCGGTGATCAGGTTGCGCACGGAGCTGCCTTTCTCGGGGGATTTGAGCGGAAACGAAATCGTGATCGGCGTCAACGGGGAGGTGATACGACCCTTGGTTCCGATCACATCCCGGACAGGCATGGCCGCCCCAGCTTGCGCCTGCCGCCGTCCTCCGTGCATGAATGCCGCATGGCTTCCGATGTCTCCATTTTTGCCGCCCTGTTTGCCGGGCTGTTGAGCTTCCTGTCGCCCTGCGTGCTCCCGCTGGTGCCGCCTTATCTGGTGTACCTGGCCGGCACCTCGCTCGAGCGCTTCGCCGACGCCGAACCCGAGCCGCGCGTGCGCTGGGAGACGATCGGCGCGGCCTGCCTGTTCGTTGCCGGCTTCTCGACCGTGTTCGTCGCGCTCGGCGCCAGCGCGGCCTCGTTCGGCTCGCTGATCCGCATTTATGCCGACAAGCTCGCGATCGTGGCCGGTATCGTGATCATCATCATGGGGCTGCATTTTCTCGGCCTGACACGCATCGCGCTGCTCTATCGCGAGAAACGCGCCACGATCCCGAAGCCGGTCGGGCTGTGGGGCGCCTATGTGATGGGGCTGGCATTCGCGTTCGGCTGGACGCCCTGCATCGGACCGATCCTGGCGGTGATTTTGGCTATCGCGGCTTCCGAAGCAACGGTGACCAAGGGCGCGCTGCTGCTTTTCGTCTATTCGCTCGGGCTCGGCATCCCATTCCTTGCCGCCGCCTTCATGATCGAGCCGTTCGCGGCGTTTTTGGCGCGCTTCCGCAGTTATCTGCCGGTGGTCGAGAAGGTGATGGGCTGCCTACTGGTGCTCACCGGAATCGCCTTCCTCACCGGCTTCGTCAGCGAGGCGAGCTACTGGCTGCTGGAAGCGTTCCCGGCGCTGGGGCGGATCGGATAGGTCACGACGGCACCTTCGGCCAATTCGCAATCGGCCCGCGCGCGGTCTCCCACGCCTTGGCGAGGCGCAGCACGCCGATATCGTCAAACCGACGTCCGACGATCTGCACGCCGATCGGCAGCCCGCCAGCCGTGAATGCCGCATTGATCGAGATCGCCGGTTGCTCGGTCATGTTCCACGGCACCGTGAACGCAATGTGCTCGAACGGATGCTCCGGATCATCATTGGGTGAGGCGCGGTCGGCCGCGAAGGCCGGGATCGGGGCGGTTGGCGAGATCAAATAGTCGATCGTGCCGAACAGCAGCGCCGCGAGACGCCGCAGCTCCATGGTCTGGTTGAATCCGCGGATCGCATCGACGCCCGACAGCGTCGCGCCGCCTTCGGCCCATTTGAGCGTATAGGAATGGATCTTGGCGCGCTCGGACGCGGACAACGGCTCGATGTCACCCCACGAGCGGGCACGGAAGAAGCGGTCGATCCCATCCAGAATCTCGCGCGATATCAGCGGCGCCACCGGCGCGACGATCGCGCCCTGATCGGCGAAGAATGTCGCGGCTCTCTCGGCTGCAGCTTTCACCTCAGGCTCGACCGCGATGCCGACGCCGGCGTCGAGCAGCAGTCCGATGCGCAGACCGCGCAGGTTTGCGGCGAGATTTGTCCAGTCGATGTCCTGGGCCGGAAGGCTCATGCCGTCGCGAGGGTCGGGCCGGGAGAGCACCGACATCATCAGCGCATTATCGTCGACGCTGCGGGTCATCGGTCCGGCGACGCGGCCGACGTAAGGCGGATCGACCGGAATACGCCCCAGGCTCGGCTTGAGGCCGACAAGGCCGCACCAGCCGGCCGGGAGGCGCACCGAGCCGCCGATGTCGGTGCCGACATGCAGCGGGCCGTAGCCGGCAGCACCGGCGGCACCCGCGCCGGAACTCGATCCGCCGGGGTTTTTCGACAGGTCCCACGGATTGCGCGTGAGCGGATGGAAGCTCGATACGCCCGAGGATGTCATGCCGTAGTCCGGCATCGTGGTTTTGGAGAACATGATCGCGCCGGCCTCGCGCAGCCGGGCGGGAACGGGCGCATCCTGCGCGGCGGGAACGAGCTTCATCGCGGCGGTGCCGAGCGGTACCGGAACGCCCTGCGAGGCGATGTTCTCCTTCACGGTCACGGGCACGCCGTCGAGCGGTCCTGCGGGTGCGCCTTTGGCCCAGCGTTCCGTTGAGGCAGCAGCCTGCCGGCGCGCGGCGTCCGGATCGTAAGCATAGAGCGCCTTGAGGTGCGGCTCCCAGCGCGCGATGTGCTGTTCGATGGCGGCGAAAACCTCGGAGGGCGAGAGCGATTTTGCCCGGTAGCGCGCCAGCAGTTCGACTGCGCTCAGATCATGGATGTCGCTCATTGCGGTTACGCCTCCGGGAGGGCACGTTACCAAATCTGGCGCGCGCGCGGGGGCCTGCGGAAAAGAACACGCCCGCCCCCGGGCAAGGGGCGGGCGTGATGCCGAACTTGCCGCCAGGGCAAGTCGAGGCGGATCATTCCTGAACGTAGGTGATCTTACCCTCGGCGTTCTTCTTCCAGACGTACATCACGTAGTCGAGGCGGGTGACGTC
>JBBWZU010000637.1:0-2515 GCA_039649225.1 Hyphomicrobiales bacterium
CATTGATGGCCGCGCAGGCGTTCTTCTACAACGCGATCTTCTTCACCTACGCGCTGGTGCTGACCACGTTCTATGGCGTGCCGAGCCAGCATGTCGGCTGGTTCATCCTGCCGTTCGCGGCCGGCAACGTGCTCGGGCCGCTGCTGCTCGGGCGGCTGTTCGACACGATCGGGCGCCGGCCGATGATCACGTTCACGTATTTGGCATCCGGCGTGCTGCTGGCGCTGACCGGCTGGTTGTTTGCGAACGGCCTGCTGAGCGCGCGTGAGCAGACGCTGGCCTGGAGCGTGATCTTCTTCTTCGCCTCTGCGGCCGCAAGCTCGGCCTATTTGACGGTGAGCGAGACCTTCCCGCTGGAAGTGCGCGCGCTGGCGATCGCGATCTTTTACGCCATCGGCACCGGCATCGGCGGCGTGGTCGGCCCGATGTTGTTCGGCGCGCTGATCGATACCGGTTCGCGCATGAGCCTGTTCGGCGGCTACCTGCTCGGCGCGGCGCTGATGGTGGTGGCCGCCGCCGTCATGTGGCGCTGGGGCGTCGCCGCCGAGCGCAAGCCGCTGGAGCACGTCGCGCGGCCGCTCGCATTTACGGACTAAATTTTTCTTTGTGCATGAACTTATCCGAAAACCGGTTTCCACTTTTCGGGATCATGCACTGATCGCGTCCCCGGGCGCGATATCGCCCGCCGCGATCACCTGCGCATAGATGCCGCAATCGGCGTGATCGAAGGTCCGCATCAAGGTCGCTGGGATGGTCAGGTCGCGCGCTCCGGTGTCGGGGTCGACATTGGTCGCCGCGCAACGCACGATCCGCTTGGTGACTTTCAACCGCGCGTCACGAATAGCGATTTCTTTGCCCAGCAGCTCGAATTCATGCCAGGCCGGCCAGCCTTCGACATAGAGGTTGGCGCGAAACCGCAACGGATGCACCGGCACGCCGACGACCGTCTCGATCGCCGCCACCGATGCCAGATTGATGATCGAGACCACCTTGGCGGCGACGTCGGAAAAGCTGTGGCCCGGCGCCACCAGCACCTTCGGCGGCCCGCGCAGCTCGGCCGGCATGAAGCGGCGGACGAACGCCTCGATCGCGAGGCGTCCCTCCTTGGTCCGCAAATCGCCGCGCACCATCTCGCGGCCCTCGCCGTGGATGGCGAGGACATGCGTATCCTCATCGTAGAGCGTATCGAGGGTTGCGAGCCGCTCGTTCTTCATCAGCATCAAGAAATAGGTTTTTGCCAGATAGGCGGGCGCGGCCGGATCGAAGGCGGACGGACCGTTTTCGATCGCGTACATCCGGTCGGCCGGCAGCGTCTGACCGGGCTCCAGCCGCACGCCATCCAGGCTTTCCGGGCTCAGTCCCTTCACGGGGTAGCGGTAGATCGACTGGATCGTGGCGGTCTTGGACATCGCCCCTCCTTGAATTCCGGGGTTGTTAACGATCCGACGGCCTCGCGCAAGCCGGGTATGAAAAACCACGCTACCCTCTTTCACGGGGCCGTGATCGCTCCTACATCGGGAGGGTCGGATGCCGCACGGATCCGGCACGCGTCCTTGATCCAAATCATTGAGGATGTGGCGAAAACCCAGTGACGATGTTTCAGCCGAGCCTTCGGGGCGGCGGGAATAGGCCGAGGGAGACAAGGCATGAATATCGAGAAATACACGGACCGCGCCCGCGGTTTCGTTCAGTCCGCCCAGTCGCTCGCCCAGCGCGAAGGGCACCAGCAGTTCGCCCCCGAACATCTGTTGAAGGTCCTGCTCGACGACCCGGAAGGGCTTGCGGCGGGCCTGATCGACCGCTCCGGCGGGCGCTCGCGCGAGGCGCTGAGCGCGGTCGAGGCGGCGCTGGCCAAGCGGCCCAAGGTCGGCGGAAGCGGGGCAGGGCAGCTCTATCTCGACCCGGCGCTCGCGCGCGTGTTCGATACCGCGGAAAAATCCGGCGAGAAGGCCGGCGACTCGTTCGTCACCGCCGAGCGTCTGCTGCTTGCGCTCGCCATCGAGAAGGACAGCGAGGCCGGCAAGATCCTCAGCAAGGCCGGCACCACGCCGCAGAACCTGAATGCCGCCATCGAGGCGCTGCGCAAGGGCCGCACCGCGGACTCAGCCTCGGCCGAGAACGCCTATGACGCGCTGAAGAAATACGCCCGCGACCTCACCCAGGCGGCACGCGACGGCAAGCTCGATCCGGTCATCGGCCGCGACGAGGAGATCCGCCGCACCATCCAGGTGCTCTCGCGCCGGACCAAGAACAATCCGGTGCTGATCGGCGAGCCGGGCGTCGGCAAGACCGCCATCGTGGAAGGCCTCGCGCTGCGCATCCTCAATGGCGATGTGCCGGAAAGCCTGAAGGACAAGAAGCTGCTCTCGCTCGATATGGGTTCGCTGATCGCGGGGGCGAAATATCGCGGCGAGTTCGAGGAGCGGCTCAAAGCCGTGCTGAACGAGGTCACCTCCTCGGACGGCGGCATCATCCTGTTCATCGACGAGATGCACACGCTGGTCGGCGCCGGCAA
>JBBWZU010000662.1:0-2848 GCA_039649225.1 Hyphomicrobiales bacterium
GCGGACAGGCCTATGAACCGGCCGAGAAGGGCCTTCCGACGGAGAGCATCTGGTCGACCGAAAAATATCTGGATTTCGCGCCGAAACTGTTCGAGCGACTGCGCGAGAAATTCGGTTTCGACTTTCATCTGCTGCACGACGTGCATCACCGGCTGACGCCGATCGAGGCCGCGCGGCTCGGCAAGGCACTCGAGCCGTGCCGCATGTTCTGGATGGAGGACCCGACGCCGGCGGAGAATCAGGATGCATTCCGGCTGATCCGGCAGCACACCGTGACGCCGATCGCGGTGGGCGAAGTGTTCAACTCGATCTGGGACTGCCGGGACCTGATCCAGAATCAGCTGATCGATTACATCCGCACCACCGTGGTGCATGCGGGCGGCATCTCGCATTTGCGCAAGATCGCGGCGCTGGCCGAGCTCTATCAGGTTCGCACCGGCTGCCACGGCGCGACCGACTTGTCGCCGGTGTGCATGGGCGCGGCGCTGCATTTCGACATGGCGGTGGCGAATTTCGGCATCCAGGAGCATATGCCGCATACCGCCGAGACCGATGCGGTGTTCCCGCACGCCTACACCTACAAGGACGGCTTCATGCTGCCGGGCAACGCGCCCGGACATGGCGTCGAGATCAACGAGGCGCTCGCTGCGAAATATCCCTATGACCCGGCCTATCTGCCGGTCGCGCGTCTGGAAGACGGGACGTTGACCTCCTGGTGACGCAATAGCCTCTCTTGACCCGCCGGGCCATTCGCTCGGACACTGGCGGCTAGCGAAATGCGCCGACCCAAGGGGTCGCGACCGGGAGGAACATCATGCGAATCATACTGCGAGCCATTGTGGCCGCGCTGCTGGCCACGGCGGCGAGCGCCGCGCACGCCGAGATCAAGATCGGCGCGATCCTTTCCGTGACCGGCCCGGCGTCCTTCCTGGGCGATCCCGAGAAAAAGACGCTGGAAATGTATATAGCCGACATCAACGCCAAGGGCGGCATCAACGGCCAGCAGGTCAAGCTGTTCGTCTATGACGATGGCGGCGATCCGAACCAGGCGCGCACCTTCGGCACGCGCGCAATCGAGCAGGATGGCGTCGACGCGCTGCTCGCCGGGTCCACCACCGCGACCACGATGGCGATCATTCCGCTCGCCGAGGATGCGCAAGTGCCGCTGATCAATTTCGCCGGCGCCGTACAGGCGGTGGCGCCGGTCAAGAAATGGAATTTCAAGACGCCGCACACCGACCTGATGGCGTGCGAGAAGATCTTCGAGGATCTCAAGAAGCGCAACCTCACCAAGGTCGCGCTGATCTCCGGCACCGATGCGTTCGGCAAATCGATGCGCGACCAATGCATGACGGTGACCGGCAAGTTCGGCATCGAGGTGCTGCACGAGGAGACTTACGGTCCGCGCGACAGCGACATGACCCCGCAGCTCACCAACATCAAGGGCAAAGCCGGCGTGCAGGCGGTGATCAATCCGGGCTTTGGGCAAGGACCCGCGATCGTCACGCGCAACTACAAACAGCTCGGCATCGCGCTGCCGTTCTACCAAAGCCACGGCGTCGCCTCGAAGCAGTTCATCGAGCTGGCCGGTCCCGCCGCCGAAGGCGTCCGGCTGCCGGCGGCCGCGCTGCTGGTGGCGAGCAAGCTGCCCGACAACGATCCGCAGAAGAAGGTCGTGGTCGACTACACCAAGACCTACGAGGCCAAGACCGGCCAGCCGGTCTCGACCTTCGGCGGTCACATGTATGACGGCCTGATGATCCTGGTCGACGCGATGACGCGCGCGAAAAGCGCCGACAAGGCCAAGGTGCGCGACGAGATCGAGAAGACCAAGGGCTTTGTCGGCACCGGCGGGGTCGTCAACATGTCGCCGACCGACCATCTCGGGCTCGACCTCACGGCGTTCCGCATGCTGGAGATCCGCAACGGGGATTGGACGCTGGCCGGCGCGGGGTCGTGACCTTTATCCCTCCCCGCTTGCGGGGAGAGAAAGGAGAGCCATGCCCGAATTCCTGCAGTTCCTTTTCTCCGGGCTGACCGTCGGGGCGATCTATGCGCTGGTCGCGCTCGGCTTCACGCTGATCTACAATGCCTCCGACGTGATCAACTTCGCGCAGGGCGAGTTCGTCATGCTCGGCGGCATGGTGACTTTTTTCGCCCATGCCGCTGGTGTGCCGCTGCCGCTCGCGGCCCTGCTTGCCATCATCGTGGCGACGGCAGTCGGCCTGGCTCTGCACCAGTTCGCGATCGAGCCGGCGCGCGGCGCTTCGGCCGTGACACTGATCATCATCACGATCGGCGCATCGATCCTGCTGCGCGGTGTCGCCGCCGTCATGTTCGACAAGAACTTTCATAGTCTGCCTCCGCTTGCCGGCGGCGAGCCGTGGATCATCGGCGGCGCCGCGCTGCTGCCGCAGAGCCTGATCGTCCTCATTGGAGCGGGCACGATCGTTGCCGCGCTCTGGGCGTTCATGACCATGACGCTCACCGGCAAGGCACTGGTCGCGACTGCCGCCAATCGGCTGGCCGCGCGCCTCGTCGGCATCAATACCAGCGCGCTGGTCGGGCTCGCCTTCGCGGTCTCGGCCGCGATCGGTGCGATTGGCGGCATTCTGATGACGCCGATCACGCTCACCAGCTACGACGTCGGCACGCTGCTGGCGTTGAAGGGCTTTGCGGCCGCGATGCTCGGCGGCATGGGCAATCCGCTCGGTGCCGTGATCGGCGGGCTGATCGTCGGCCTGCTCGAGGCGTTCAGTGCCGGCTATCTCTCGTCATCCTACAAGGACGCCGTCGCATTCCTGGTCATTCTTGGCGTGCTGTTCGTGATGCCGCACGGCCTGCTCGG
>JBBWZU010000665.1:0-6247 GCA_039649225.1 Hyphomicrobiales bacterium
GTCGTCATCGTGGCGCTGCCGCCGAGCAGCACCGTGTAGCCATCGGGCACCGCCTTGGCGACGCGGGCCGCGCCCGTCATGCCACCCGCCCCGCCGACATTCTCGACGATCACCTGCTGACCGAGCACCTCGGACAGTCCCTGCGCCATGATGCGTCCGACCGTGTCGACCGGCCCGCCCGCCGCGTAGGGCACGATCATCGTCACCGGCCGCACCGGCCAGTCCTGCGCCTGCGCACCTGTGACGAGTGTGACAAGAAAAAGCAGCGCTGCAGTCCAAATAGGCATGGTGACGCTCCGCCCTGATTTTTTTCAGAGCATAGCGTACTGCGAGGCCCGGTCTACCTTGGTGGCTCAGTTGAGCCGGCTAATAGCGCAACACCACCAGCCTGTCGGTGCCCGATTCGGCACCCCAGGCCTCGCCGGCCCGGCCGAGCATCTGCCGCACCGCCGCGCCGCGTCTGTTCGACGGGAAGCTGTCGAATGTCTCGGTCGCAGGATCGAAGCGCAGGATCGCGTTGGCGATGAAATCCGTGACCCAGACCTTGTCGGTCTCGTCGACATAGACCGAGTAGCAGCCGCTCCTGCTCTTCGGCAAAGCAAAGGTCTTCCAGGTCTTCGCCGCCGGATCATAGCGGCCGAGCTCGCCCGCATGCCACAGGCTCACCCACAAGATGCCCTTGGAGTCCGACCAGATGCGGCGTGGGCCGGCGCCGGGCGCCGGCGGATTGACCACCGTGGCGGCGCCGGTCGCAGGATCGACGCGCGCGATGTAGTCGCCGGCGAGCGAGGCGAACCAGATGTCGCCCGCGGGCGTCGTCGTGATGCCGTAAGGGCCGATGCCTTTGGGCGATTTCCACGCCTCGATCTTGCCGGTCGCCGGATCGAGGCGGCCATAGGAGCCGCGCTGTCCGGTAAACCAGTAGATGCCATTCCGGGCGAAGGTGCCGGTGTTGAGATCGGCCTTCTCGAAACCCTTGGGCAGCGCGAACAGCTTGACCTCCTTGGTCTTCGGATCGACACGCACGATCGCGTTCTGTCCGTCCTCGGTGACCCAGGCGGCGCCATCCGGTCCAACCGCCACGCCATGCGGAGATGCGCCCTTGCCGAGCGGGATCTGCTCGGTCTTGCCGGTCTTGGGATCGAGGATGCCGAGCGCGCCCTGGCTTTGCGCCGTGTACCAAACTGTGCCGTCCGGCGCGGCCGCGACATCATGCGGATGCGCGCCGGCCGGAACCGGGAAATAAGCAATTCGAACTTCGGCAAGCGCACCGGTGGATATCGCCAACATCGCCGCAAGCGCGGCGGCAAAGCGGATCATAGTTTCGCTCCCCAGTCTTATTGCCGGCTTTGCGCCGGTCGTCGTGCTTTTGTGGTCATCATTCGGCAGCCTCCGGTTTGTCGGCCGCCCAACGTTGTGCGGCAACGGCATCGGTGTGTCTTGCTTCCACCCAACCGTCGTCGCCCCCCGCGCGTTCCTCTTTCTTCCAGAACGGCGCGCTGACCTTAAGATAGTCCATCAGAAATTCCGCCGCCGCGAAAGCCGCCTCGCGGTGCGATGATGTCGCAACAACCAAAACAATATTTTCGCCGGGCGAAAAGCGCCCAAAGCGATGGATGACCGTCACGCCCGCGAGCGGCCAGCGCGATTGCGCTTCCGCGACATGGCGCTCGATCTCGGCCTCCGCCATACCGGGATAATGCTCGAGCGTCATCGCGGTGACGCCCTCGGCGCCACGGCAGATGCCCGTGAAGGTCGCGATCGCGCCGACGTCCGTGCGCCCCGCCGTCAGCGCCGAAATCTCGGCGCCGATGTCGAAGTCCTCAGGCTGCAGCCGGACGGTCAAGTCACCCTCCCGTCATCGGCGGGAAGAACGCGATCTCGCGTGCGCCGGCAATCGCCGTATCGGGCTTCACATGGGTCTTGTCGATCGCGGCGCGGATGACCTTGGCGTTCTCGAACGCATAGGCATATTCCTCGCCGCGTCCGGTCAGATAGGTCATCAGGTCGCCGATGGTGCGCACGCTTGCCGGGAGATCGATCTCCTCCTCGGGCTTGCCGATCCGTTCGCGCACCCAGGCGAAATAGACGAGTTTCATCCGCACACGCTCCAGCCGCCGGGCGCGGCTAGTCGTCGATCAAATGCCGCACGCCCGCGCGAAAATAGTCCCAGCCCGTATATAGCGTCAGGATGGCCGAGAGCCAGAGCAGGACCACGCCGGTCAGGGTGGTGACCGGGAAGATCTGGTCGCCGGCCTCTCCGGCGATCAGGAACCCGACCGCGACGAGTTGCAGGAAGGTTTTCCATTTCGCCAGCGCCGTCACCGGCACGCTGACACGCAGCTCGGCCAGATATTCGCGCAAGCCCGAGACCAGGATCTCACGGCACAGGATCACGATCGCGGCCCACAGCGCCCAGCCGCGGATCGTGCCGTCGGCCGCGAGCATCAGCAGGCAGGACGATACCAGCAGCTTGTCGGCGATCGGATCGAGCATGCGACCGAAGGTCGATTGCTGCGCCCACACCCGTGCCACATAGCCGTCGAGCACGTCGGTGATGCCGGCAACGACGAAGATGGCGAACGCCACCCAGCGCAGCCATAGCCCATAGCCGAGGATCGCCTGCCAATACATGCAGCCGACCACGACGGGCACCGCAATGATGCGCCCGTAGGTCAAAAGGTTCGGCAGCGCGAAAGTACGGGCCGACGCTGGCGGATTCGTCGTCGTGGTCATGCCGCAAAAGAGCACTTGGCGGGCGGTGGCGCAACCGCGCTGGGCAAATGGCTGCGGTGCCGCCGGCACAGCGGATTCGATCGACGCAGTGTCACGATCGGGCGGGCGAATCGTGGAAGAAATCGTAGATCTTGCGCGCGGTTTCGGCATTCACGCCCGGCACATGTTCCAGATCGGCGATCGATGCACGCTCGATCGCTTTCAAGGTACCGAAATGGCGCAGCAGCGCACGTTTTCGTGTTGGCCCGATGCCGGGAATTTCCTGCAGGCCGGCTTCGCGGATGTCCTTCTTGCGTTTCTGCCGGTGCGAACCGATCGCGAAGCGATGCGCTTCGTCGCGCAGCCGCTGCACGAAATAGAGCACCGGATCGCGCGGCTTGAGCTTGATCGGCTCGCGGCCGGGAATGAAAAAGGTCTCGCGGCCCGCATCGCGATCCGGTCCCTTGGCGATGCCGATCAAGGGAACGTCGGTGACGCCGAGCTCGTTCAGCGTTTCGCGCGCCGCGGAAAGCTGGCCAAGCCCGCCGTCGATGAAGACGAGATCGGGCCAGGGGGGGTCGGTGACGTCCTCGTTTTCCGCATGATCCGCGCCGTCTTCTTCTCTATCGGGATTCTGAGGCAACACCGCGAACTTCGAAACCCTCTCCCCAAAACCCGGGCTTTGGGGAGAGGGTAACGGAGCCTGGGGCTCGGCCTCCGCCACAACCACTGCCCTTGGCGCTTCCGCCATCAGCCGCTTGAATCGCCGCGTCAGCACCTCGCGCATCATGCCAAAGTCATCGCCCGGGGCCAGATTCTCCGACTTGATGTTGAACTTGCGGTACTGATTCTTGCGAAAGCCCTCCGGCCCGGCGACGATCATCGCGCCGACCGCGTTGCTCCCCTGGATGTGGCTGTTGTCGTAGACCTCGACGCGGCGCGGTGGCTTTGGAAGCCCGAATGTCTCCGCCAGCCCGCTCAGCAGATTCTGCTGTGACTGCGTCTCGGCGAGCTTACGCCCGAGGGCCTCGCGCGCATTGGTCATGGCGTGATCGACCAGATCCTTCTTCTCGCCGCGCTGCGGTACCATGACATCGACCTTGTGGCCGCTCTTGACGCACAGAGCTTCGGAGAGCAGCGCGCGATCCTCGATCTCGTGCGAGAGAAAGATGCAGCGCGGCGGCGGCTTGTCATCGTAAAATTGCGTCAGGAACGCGCCGAGCACTTCGCCCGGTTCGAGCGAGCGATCGGCACGCGGGAAATAGGCGCGGTTGCCCCAGTTCTGTCCGGTGCGAAAGAAAAAGACTTCGACGCACGAGTACCCGCCCTGCTGGTGCACGGCGAACACGTCCGCCTCGTCCACGCCGCGCGGATTGATGCCCTGGTGCGACTGCACCGCCGAAAGCGCCGCCAGCCGGTCGCGGTAGACCGCAGCGCGCTCGAAATCGAGCGTCGCCGACGCCTTCTCCATTTCGCCGGCGAGTTCCTCCTTCACGGCACGGCTTTTGCCGGTGAGGAACAGCGTGGCCTCGCGCACCAGCTCGGCGTAGTCCTCGCGCGGGATCTCGCCGGTGCATGGCGCCGAGCAGCGCTTGATCTGATGCAGCAGGCACGGCCGCGTGCGGCTCTCATAGACCGGGTCCGAGCACGAGCGGATGAGAAACGCGCGCTCGAGCGCCGTGATGGTCCTGTGGACAGCCTGCGCGGAGGCGAACGGTCCGTAATACTGTCCCGGCTTGTTGCGCGCGCCACGATGCTTGACGATCATCGGCGGCGTCTCGCCGGCCGTGATCAGAATATAGGGAAACGACTTGTCGTCGCGCAGCAGCACGTTGAAGCGCGGGCGCAGGCGCTTGATCAGGTTGGCCTCGAGCAGCAGCGCCTCGGTCTCGGTCGCGGTGGTGACGAACTCTATAGATACGGTCGCCGCGATCATGCGCCCGATGCGCGCGGTGTGCCCGGCATCGCGCGCATAGGAGGTGATGCGCTTCCTGATGCTTTTCGCCTTGCCGACGTAGAGCACCTCGCCCTTCTGGTCGAACATGCGATAGACGCCCGGCCCGGCCGGCGCGTGCTTGACGGCACGCTGGATCGCCGCGACGCCGCCCGCAAGCGTGCCGGGGGGCGCCTCGATGTCCTCGATCGACGGCAGGCTCGAATCTTCTTCGGGCTCATCGTCGTCGAGATCGACATCCGGCTCGATATTGGCTTTGGGCTCGTCAACCATGCGCGCAAAATAGGGATTCGCGCGCGCGAGGGCCAGCCTGTCGGCCGCTATCTGTGGCGGATGCTACTTCGCGTCGTGGAAAATGATTCCCAGCGTGTGACGTCGGCCCGACCGCAAGCGACTCACCCCATGGCGCATGTTGACCCGATAAACGCCGCGCGTGCCCTGCACCGGCCGGTGGTGCACCGGAAAGATCACGGCCTCACCCTGGCGCAGCGGCACGACCTCGGCGCGGGACTGCATACGTGGCCTTTGCTCGGTCAGCACGAATTCACCGCCGGAAAAATCCTCCCCCGGCCGCGAGAGCAGGACCGCGACCTGCAGCGGGAACACCAGTTCGCCATAGACGTCCTGATGCAGGCAATTGTAGTCGCCCTCTCCGTATTGCAGCAGCAGCGGCGTCGGTTTGGCCTGACCGGCGGCATGGCAGCGCTTGAGATAGGCTGCGTGCTCGCCTGGATAGCGTTGGTCGAGGCCCATCTGGTCGTTCCAGCGGTTCGCCACCTCGGCGAGCGCCGGATAGAGCGAACCGCGCAGCGCCGCGATCGCGTCGGGCAGCGGATAGGAAAAATATTTGTATTCGCCGCGCCCAAAACCGTGGCGACCCATGATCACGCGCGAGCGATAGAGGCCGTCCTCGCCGTAGCGCGCCGCGATCGCGGCGCATTCATCCGGCGTCAGCAGCGGACCGGTGGTGGCGCAGCCGAATGCGTCGAGCTGTGTCGCCATGTTGGCCCAATCGAGCGAGGCGACGCGGTCGGAGATACCGTTGGCGGCTTCTTGCTTTCGGGCGGTGGCGGAACGGGTCATGGCGGTCGTCCTCTTTCTCCCGTCCGATATGGCGAGCGCCCCGCGCCGAAACCACCCGATATCCGAGTTCAAAGTTTCGCCGCGGCCTGCCCGGCGAGCCGCCCGAACACCATGGCGGTCAGCAGGCCATTGCCCGACAGATAGCCCGACGCCTGCGCACCCGAGACACCGACCGCCGCACCGCCGGCCGCGAACAGATTGGGAAACGCCGGCCCCTTCTGGCGCAGCACACGCGTGCGCGCGTCGATCGCAAGACCGCCCTGGGTGTGGAACAGCGCACCGGTGACCTTGACGGCGCAAGAGGGCGCGGCGAGCTGCTTGTCGATCACGCGGCCAAAGCGGTCGGGCGTGCCGAGTACAATGGTCGCCGCATCCTTCAGCGCATCCGCCGGAACGCCGATGCGCGCCGCGAGCTCATCGAGCGAGCTGGCCGTGCTCAGCGCGCCCGTCTTCTCGGCGGTCTTGAAATCCTCGAACTGCCGCGCAATGCCGGTG
>JBBWZU010000707.1:0-3329 GCA_039649225.1 Hyphomicrobiales bacterium
CCCGCCGACGTCGCGGTGGATGTCTTGGCGAAGGAAGTTTTCGCCGCCGACGGCTATGCCAATCGCCGTGTCGTGGTGTTCGATTCAGAGACCGGCGCCTACAAGCGGCATTGGGGCGCCTATGGCAACAGACCGAGCGACGCCAAGACCGCGCGTTACGATCCGGCGCAACCACCCGCGCAGCAGTTCGGCAATCCGGTGCATTGCATCCGCCTTGCCAAAGACGGCCTGCTCTACGTGTGCGACCGCACCAACGACCGGCTGCAGGTTTTTCGCCGCGACGGCACGTTCGTCGCGGAACATATCTTCGAGAAGAACACGCTCGGCACCGGCTCGGTCTATGACCTGGTGTTCTCGCCCGACGCCGAGCAGAAGTTCATCTACATGATCGACGGCATGAACGGCGAGATCCGCATCGTCGATCGCGTCTCGAAGCAGGCGCTGGCGCATTTCGGCCGCCCCGGCCGCCAGGCCGGGCAGTTCACGGCGCTGCACAATATCGCGGTCGACCGTCAGGGCAACATCTACACAGCCGAGGTGAACACCGGACAGCGGGTGCAGAAGTTCCGGCGGCGCGATGCGCAGGAGTGAGCGCGCGCGAAACAAGTGAGCGCGCGCGGCAGGACTCCGTCATGGCCGGACTTGTTCCGGCCATCCACGTCTTTCCTAGTAGCGGGGCAGCAATCAAAGGCGCGGACGCCCGGAACAAGTCCGGGCATGACGCAGCTGCGATCCGCTCAGCTCGCGATCCGGAACGGCTCGGCCATGCCGTTGCGGATCGGCTCGGTCGTCTCCGCCACCACCTTCTGGGTGAGTGAAGACAGATCCTTGATCTGCGCCGTGAAGGTCTCGAACTGCTTGCGCTGATGCGTGACGACACGCTCGAACATTTCCGGCAATGTCTTGGCATCGGCCAGCTCGCGCGCCATGTCGAACGCCGCGTTGGCATTGTGGCGCGCGATTTCGAGCAATTTCTGCTGATACTCGCCCGAGCCGCGCTTGGCGCAGCTGTAAATCTCCTCGAACGCTTCGGTCGAGTGCTCGAGGATCGCGGCCGCCTTCTCGTGCGCATCCTTGGCGCGCGCCAGCCCCTTGTCGAGCAGGTCGGTAACCGAGGACGGTGCTTCGGTGCGCAGCGTCTGGGCTGCGATATTGTCCTCAGCTGCTGTGGATGCCGCGGCCCGAGCGCCCTTCGGGGTCCGGCTCTGCGTGGTGTCGCTCATCTTGAACTCCTCTCTCGCCATGATGTCGTTGAGATTGTCCCGGCGAGGCCTTGGGCCCCAAATGCCGTTCCGCCGGCAGGAACACCGGCGCATTTGACGAATGGTGAACTGGACGATGATCTTGTTGATGGTCTTGTTTAAGACAACGGTGGCCGAGAACGACGGCCGGCTAGGCTGCCTTGCGGCGGGCTCTGGCGGCAATCTCCGGCCGTTCCTCAACCCACGCATCACGCGCGAACCAGCGATGATGAGTATCGCATATTGCGCAGTAGGTGTCAGCGATAAAGACGGGCGAGCAGGCAAACGTTTTTCCATCCGCCTCGATGCCCGTTGAAATCGTTCCACCCGTAGCGGGGCACCGGATCACCACTATTCCCATCAAGTCCTCCTCTCTGAATATTTTTGTTGAGGTCCGATGGTCTTGCGCTGTGGTTGTGAATCTCCAATGACCGAAGTGAGGCGATTTTGCGAAACGGATGTTCATCAACGTTACGATTGCGAGCTGATATGTCACGTGCTTGCGTTTGTGTGGCTTTGCCTGTCAAATGCAGTGCCGGTTTGAATCCGCGCCGGGGGGTTCCGCGTGCCGAGCGATGTCCTTAAGAATGTCTTTAAGATTGTTCTGATCAAGCCGTCGCATTACGACGAAGACGGTTACGTCATTCAGTGGTGGCGGTCGCTGGTTCCGTCAAACAGCCTGGCGAGCGTGCACGGCCTCCTCGTCGAATGCGATACCGACAAGGCGCTCGGGCCCGACATCAAGATCGAGGTCGAGGCCTATGACGAGTGCAACACCGTCATCGGCGTCAAGAAGACCGTCAGCGCGATCCGTGCGGCCGGCGCTGGTTTCGTCGGCCTGGTCGGCGTGCAGTCAAACCAGTTTCCCCGCGCGCTCGATCTCGCGCGCCAGTTCCGTGCCGCGAACATTCCGGTCGTGCTCGGCGGGTTCCATGTCTCGGGCTGTCTCTCGATGTTGCCGGAGCTTCCCGCCGACCTGAAAGAAGCGCTCGATCTCGGCGTCATCTTGTATGCGGGCGAAGGCGAAGGCCGCATGGGCGACCTGTTGCGCGACATGCATTCCGGAACCGCCAAGCCGATCTATAATTTCCTCTCCGCGATGCCCGACATGGCGGCGGCCACGCTGCCGATCCTGCCGCGCGAAACCGTGACGCGCGTCGCCGGTCACTACACCAGCTTCGATGCCGGACGCGGCTGCCCGTTCCAGTGCTCGTTCTGCACCATCATCAACGTGCAGGGGCGCAAGTCGCGCTACCGCACGCCCGATGATGTCGAGGCGATCGTGCGCGAGAATGCCAAGCAGGGCATCACGCGCTTCTTCGTCACCGACGACAACTTCGCCCGCAACAAGAACTGGGAGCCGATCGTCGACCGGCTGATCGAACTGCGCGAGCAGCACGGCTTCCGCATCCGACTGCTGCTGCAGGTCGACACGCTGTGCCATCGCATTCCGGGCTTCATCGAGAAATGCGCGCGCGCCGGCTGCACCGCGGTGTTCATCGGGCTGGAAAACATCAACCCCGAATCCCTGATGGGCACCAAGAAGCGCCAGAACAAGATCTGGGAATACCGCGAGATGCTGCAGGCCTGGCGCGCCCAGAAGGTGATGACCTATGCGGGCTATATCCTCGGCTTCCCGACCGATACGCCGGAGTCGATCGCGCACGACATCGAGATCATCAAGCAAGAGCTCCCGGTCGACATCCTCGAATTCTTCTACCTGACGCCGCTGCCCGGCTCGGAGGATCACAAGAAGCTCTTGACCAAAGGGGTTCCGATGGACCCCGACATGAACAAATACGATCTGGAACATGCCTGCACGGCGCATCCGCGCATGTCGAAGGCCGAGTGGGAAGGCGTCTATCGCGACGCCTGGGCGCGCTACTACACCGACGCGCATGTCGAGACGATCATGCGCCGCGCGATCGTCTCCGGCATCAACCGCACCAAGATGCTGGACTCGCTGGTGGCATTTTCAGGCTCGGCGATGATCGAGGGCGTGCACCCGCTGCAGTTCGGCTTCGTGCGCCGCAAGCTGCGCACGCAGCGCCGCTCCGGCCTGAAAATCGTCAACCCGCTGATCTTCTA
>JBBWZU010000716.1:0-13443 GCA_039649225.1 Hyphomicrobiales bacterium
GTGCTGCAGGCCATCGAACCCGGGCTGGAGATCGAGTTTGGTCATATCGACGATGAGGCCGTCGGGGATCGCCGTTGCCTGTTCGATCATCCACGCCATCGCAAGGTCGGAGAGACCGGTCTCCGCGTAGCCGCCACCAATGTCGCAATGCACGCCGGGAAACCAAACTTGCCGGATCCGCTCCCGCGCGCGTGCCTCGGCGGTCTCTCCAGTTTCGTCCCAAATTTCGGGAGCGAAGATCTCGCGGTTTTCGTCGATCGACAGAGCCTGGCGCGCATAGGGGACGTGGGGATTGAGCGTGGCGTCATGGAACGCATGACTGAACAGAAAGGAGACACCACTTGAACCCGGCGCTCCAAGCGCGCGGACGGTATCCCAGACTCCGATGAAATAGGGGAATGGCGGGTTGCTCGTTTCGATCGCATAGCTGGCGTAGTCGGTGCGGAATTTCTGGCCGAGAGCGATCCGCTCCTGCTTTTTCTGATCGTCGCCGTAGTGCTGGTAGACCTTGCTGACGGCCTCTTCGGCCAATGCCGTGCGCACTGTCTTATCGCCGCGCGCGCTCTTGCCTGCCTTGTCGTGCTGCGGAATGCCGCAGAGCGAAAGTACGCCACCAAGACTGCGCACCGTATAGGCGCCGCGGCTGAATCCGAACAGGAAGACGCGATCGCCCGGCTCATAGAACCCGATGAGCGCGACGTAACAATCCTTGATGTTCTGCGAGATTCCAAGACCCGTGGCCTTGCTGGCAAGATCGTAGGCCCAGCGCCACCACTCCGTCTTGTGCTCGGCCCCGAGGCCCTCGTCGTAGAACGCGATCTGTTGCCCCGGCGCGGCCTTTTCGGTCGCGTTCCAGAGCTTCCAGACATTGCTGCGCTTGGCCGCCGGCATGCCGGCACCCTGACCGGTGCCGTCGGAGAAGATCAGAATATTCTTTGCCATCGCAGCCTCCCGGAAGCCGTCGAGAGCATAAGACCGGGTGGGCACACCGCGTGTGAACGAGCTCACACCGCTGCCTGCGGTCTTTCGGCCGCCAGGACGGACTCAACCCGAAGGGGTTCGCGGGTTCAACCGGCTGTTTGCCGCACCGATCGCTCGCGACCAAAGTGTGACAGTGCCCGGCCTTGTTCCATATCAATGCGGCCGTGCATAATGTAGTTGAGTCAATAACCGTGGGCCGGCCAAAGACCGCCCGTCGTGCCGAGTGGGAGGGTCAAGATGTCCGACAAGATCCATGATGTTCCGGCCGAGTGGGCCACGCGCGCGCATGTAGACGCCGCGAAATACCGCGACATGTACACGCGCTCGATCAAGGACCCGAACGGGTTCTGGGCGCAGGAAGCCAAGCGGCTGCACTGGTTCAGGACGCCGACCCAGATCAAGAACACGAATTTCGGCCCCGGCAACGTCTCGATCAAATGGTTCGAGGACGGCGAGACCAATGTCTCGTACAACTGCATCGACCGCCACCTCGCCAAGCGCGCCGACCAGGTTGCGATCATCTGGGAAGGCGACGATCCATCCGAATCCAAGCGCATCACCTATCGGCAGCTGCACGACGAGACGTGCCGGATGGCCAACATCCTGCGCAACCGCAATGTCGAGAAGGGCGACCGCGTCACCATCTACATGCCGATGATCCCGGAGGCCGCCTACGCGATGCTCGCCTGCGCGCGCATCGGCGCGATCCATTCGGTGGTGTTCGGCGGCTTCTCGCCCGACAGCCTCGCCGGTCGCATCGAGGACTGCGGGTCCAAGGTCGTGATCACGGCGGATGAGGGCCTGCGCGGCAGCCGCAAGGTGCCGCTGAAGGCCAACGTGGATGCGGCGATTGCGAAGGTCGCCGATACGGGTTTTTCGGTCGATCACGTGATCGTCGTCAAACGCACCGGCACCAAGGTCGACATGGATCCGGGGCGCGACGTTTATTACCACGACGCCGCCAAGGTCGTGACCGACGAGTGCCCGGCGGCGCACATGAACGCCGAGGACCCGCTGTTCATCCTCTACACCTCGGGCTCGACCGGAAAGCCGAAAGGCGTGCTGCACACCACCGGCGGCTACAATCTCTTCGCCGCGATGACGCACCAGCTCGTGTTCGATTATCACGACGGCGACATCTACTGGTGCACCGCCGACGTCGGCTGGGTCACGGGCCACAGTTACATCGTTTATGGCCCGCTCTCGAACGGCGCGACCACGCTGTTGTTCGAGGGCGTGCCGAACTATCCGAGCGTGTCGCGCTTCTGGGAGGGGATCGACAAGCACAAGGTCAACATCTTCTATACGGCGCCGACCGCGATCCGCGCGCTGATGCAGGCCGGCGAATACCCGGTGAAGAAGACCTCGCGCAAATCGCTGCGCCTGCTCGGCAGCGTCGGCGAGCCGATCAATCCGGAAGCCTGGGAATGGTATTACCGCGTAGTCGGCGACAATCGTTGTCCGATCGTCGATACTTGGTGGCAGACCGAGACCGGCGGCATTTTGATCACGCCGTTGCCCGGCGCGACCGCGCAGAAGCCGGGGTCGGCGACCTTGCCGTTCTTCGGCGTGGTCCCGCAGCTGGTCGATGCCGAGGGCAAAGTGCTGGAGGGCGCCGCCGCCGGCAACCTGTGCATCGCGGAGTCCTGGCCAGGACAGATGCGCACCGTCTACGGCGATCACCAGCGTTTCGTCGAAACCTATTTCAGCGCCTATCCGGGCAAGTACTTCACCGGCGACGGCTGCCGGCGCGACGAAGACGGCTATTACTGGATTACCGGCCGCGTCGATGACGTGATCAACGTGTCCGGCCACCGCATGGGCACGGCGGAAGTCGAGAGCGCGCTGGTCGCGCACGAGACGGTGTCGGAAGCCGCCGTCGTCGGCTATCCGCATGACATCAAGGGCCAGGGCATCTACGCCTATGTGACCTTGATGGCGGGCGTGCAGCCGACCGAAGAGCTGCGCAAGGAATTGGTCGGCTGGGTGCGGAAAGAAATCGGCCCGATCGCGGCGCCTGACCTGATCCAGTTCGCGCCGGGTCTTCCCAAGACACGGTCCGGCAAGATCATGCGCCGCATCCTGCGCAAGATCGCCGAGGACGACTACGGCGCACTCGGCGACACCTCGACGCTCGCCGATCCGGCCGTGGTGGATGATCTGGTCGGGAACAGGCAGAATAAGCGGAGTGCGTGAACCGCCGGCCTCGCGGCGTGCGCCAAAATGGCGTATGCTTCTATGATGAATGTGCTGACCAAGCCGTGGATGAACGTGGACGAGTTTCTCGACTGGGCCGTCGGACGACCTGGGCGTTACGAGCTATTTCGCGGCGAGGTCGTGGCGATGTCACCCGAGACGGTCGGCCACGCAGAAATCAAGGCCGCCGTCTACGCGGCCCTGCGGTCGGGCATCCGCGCACGCGGCCTGCCATGCCATGTGCTACCGGACGGTGTGATTGTGCGGATCAGCGATGACGTTGCCTATGAGCCCGACGCACAGGTGTACTGCGGCGAGAAGTTGAAGAGCAGCGTGGTCGAAGTTCCCAACCCGACGATCGTCGTTGAAGTCTTGTCGCAATCAACCCGGCGCGTTGATCTTTCACAAAAGCTCATGGGCTACTTTCGCCTGCCGAGCGTGCTGCATTACTTGATTGTCGACCCGCAACAGCCGAGCATCGTCCATCATGCACGTGGGGAAGGTGGGACGATCGCTACGCGGATCGTCACTGAAGGCCGCATCGCCCTTGATCCACCTGGCCTGGAACTGGATCTTTCGGATGTCTACGGCGGCGCTTGAACATTTTCCGGCATCCGGCGTGGCGACAATCACGGCCTTCGATTCCCGGCTTTCGCTAACGCTGGCTACAAGGATACGGACTCTTTCGCTCGCGCACGGCCGCCCAATCCGTGGGAGCGTTTGAGCGAACGCGCGGCGGCAAACAGCACAGCGGCGCCCGTATCAGGGCCAACGACACGCGGGGCGTTTCTGCCCAGCGGCCTATGCACGCGCGCAACGCCCTCGATTTATGGTCTTGCTGACGCTAGTCCGGACGCGCCGGTGCTCTGACGATACGACGCAACCGCGGCCGCTCTTGGCACCCTCCTTGCTTGAAACTGTGTCAGTCTGCCGCAGTCCGGCCGACGCGCATGCAGCAGCAGAGGAGTGCCTCGATGTCCACCGCCACCCTCACAGCCGACACCGCGCCGGCCGCCCGCGGCCCGATCTACAAGTCGTTGTTCGCCCAAGTGGTTTTCGCGCTTGTCCTCGGCATCGTGATCGGGATGGCGGCGCCGGCATTCGCCCAGAGCCTGAAAATCCTCAGCGATGCGTTTCTCAAGCTGATCTCGATGGTGGTGGCGCCGATCGTGTTCTGCGTCGTGGTGCACGGCATCGCCGGCGCCGGCGACCTGAAGAAGGTCGGGCGCGTCGGCGTCAAGGCGCTGGTCTATTTCGAGGTGATGACTACCGTCGCGCTCGCGCTCGGCCTGGTGCTCGCCTACATCTTCGGGCCCGGCCACGGGATGAATATCGATCCCGCTTCGCTCGACGCCAAGGCGCTCAGCGGCTACGCCGACAACGCCTCCAAGCTCAAAAGCAGCGGCATCGGCAGCTTCCTGCTCAATATCATCCCGACAACCTCGGTCGACGCGCTCTCGCGCAACGACGTGCTGCAGGTGCTGTTCTTCGCGATCGTCTTCGGCGTGAGCCTTGCGCTGGTCGGTGGCGAGAAGGGCAAGCAAGTCACCACCCTGATCGACGCGATCGCGACCGTGCTGTTCAAGGCGATGGGGCTGATCGTGCGCGTCGCGCCGCTCGGCGTGCTCGGCGCCGTCGCCTACACGGTCGGCCGCTACGGCGTCGGTTCGCTCAAGCAGCTCGTTTCGCTGGTCGCACTGTTCTACGTATCGGTCGCGATCTTCGTTCTCGGCGTGCTCGGCGCCATCATGCGTCTTGCAGGCGTGAATATCTTCAAGTTCCTCGGCTATCTGCGCGAGGAACTCACCATCGTTCTGGCCACCGCATCATCGGATGCGGTGCTGCCGCAGATCATGCGCAAGCTCGAACGCATGGGCGTGAAGGATTCGGTCGTCGGCCTGGTCGTGCCGACCGGCTATTCGTTCAATCTCGACGCCTTCTCGATCTATCTCACGCTCGCGGTCGTGTTTATCGCCCAGGCGACCAATACGCCGTTGTCGTTCGGCGATCTGCTGCTGGTCTTGGGGATTTCGCTCGTCACATCGAAGGGCGCGCATGGCGTGCCGGGCTCGGCGATCGTGATTCTCGCCGCCACCCTCAACGCGGTGCCGACGATCCCGGCGATCGGCCTCGTGCTCGTGCTCTCGGTCGACTGGTTCATCGGCATGGCGCGCGCGCTCGGCAATCTGATCGGCAATTGTGTCGCCACCGTCGTCATCGCGGCCTGGGAAGGGGATCTCGACCGCGACAAGGCCAAGCATGTGCTTGACGGCGAGGTCGCGGTCGACGTCACCGCCGGATAGGGGCGACGCCCGATAGCCGCCACCTCTCGGCTCGGATATCGTCCCAGCAACAAAACCGGGGAAACGGCCTGATTCGCCGTCACAGAACGGTTGTCAGTCCGTAACAAGCTGCGTGCCTTTGGGGGGACATTTCGTACAACGCCGCCTGCTTGCCGGCGTCCGGGAGGATCCATGCATATCCTGCTGCTGCCGTTCCGCCGCCGCTTCGTCATCTACACACTGTCGATCGTCCTCACCGTGCGGTTCGTGGCGCTCGCCTGGAGCGACCCCGGCCTGCGTTGGCTCGCGATCCTTGCCGTGCTGTTCGGAGGTCTCGCCGCGCTCGGCACCGCCGACCTGATCCAGACCCGGCACGCGGTGCTGCGCAACTATCCGATCGCGGCGCATTTGCGCTTTCTGCTCGAGTCGATCCGTCCGGAGATGCGGCAGTATTTCTTCGAGGACGAAAAGGACGGGATGCCGTTTAGCCGCGACAAGCGCGCGCTGGTCTATCAGCGCGCCAAGATGCAGCTCGACAAACGCCCGTTCGGCACCCAGTACGACGTCTATTCCGATGGCTATGAGTGGCTGCGCCATTCGCTCGCCCCGCGCCCGCACGCGCCCGATCAGTTCCGCATCACGGTCGGCGGACCGGGTTGCGAAAAACCCTATTCGGCGTCGGTGTTCAACATCTCGGCCATGAGCTTCGGCGCGCTCTCGCCGAACGCAATCCGCGCGCTCAATGGCGGCGCCAAGAAAAATCATTTCGCGCACGACACCGGAGAGGGCGGCTTTAGTACCTATCACCGCGAGATGGGCGGCGACATCATCTGGGAGGTCGGCTCGGGCTATTTCGGCTGCCGCAACCCGGACGGTTCATTCAATGCCGAGAAATTCGCCGCGGCCGCCGTGCTCGATCAGGTGAAGATGGTCGAGCTGAAGCTGAGCCAGGGCGCCAAGCCCGGCCACGGCGGCGTGCTGCCAGCTGCCAAGGTCAGCGAGGAGATTTCGCGCACGCGCGGCGTGCCGATGGGTGTCGACTGTATTTCACCCGCGGGCCACTCGGCGTTTTCCAATCCGATCGGACTGATGCAGATGATCGGCGAGATGCGGCGACTGTCCGGCGGCAAACCGGCCGGGTTCAAGCTCTGCATCGGCCATCCGTGGGAGTTTCTCGGCATCTGCAAGGCGATGCTGGAAACCCAAATCTATCCGGACTTCATCGTTGTCGACGGCAAGGAAGGCGGCACCGGCGCAGCCCCGCTCGAATTCGTCGATCACCTCGGCATGCCGCTGCGCGACGGACTGAGCTTCGTGCACAACGCGCTGATCGGCATCGGCGCACGCGACCGCATCAGGATCGGCGCCAGCGGCAAGATCATCTCGGCCTTCGACATCGCGCGCGCAATGGCGCTCGGCGCGGACTGGTGCAATTCGGCACGCGGTTTCATGTTCGCGCTCGGCTGCATCCAGTCGCAGAGCTGCCACACCGACCGCTGCCCGACCGGCGTCTCGACCCAGGACCGCTCGCGCCAGCGCGCGCTCGTCGTCCCCGACAAGCTGCAGCGGGTCGCCAACTTTCATGCCGCGACGATGCATTCGCTGATCGAGCTGACCGCGGCTGCCGGTCTCGATCACCCGAGTGAATTCACCCCGCATCATTTCTCGCGCCGCATCTCGGGCAGCGAAGTGATGAGCTTCGCGCAGCTTTATCCGCAGCTTGCGCCCGGCGAGCTCTTGAGCGGCACCAACGACCTGCGCTTCCGCGACGCGTGGAACATGGCCTCCGCAACCGACTTCCGCCCGCAAATGGCGCTGGCGGCGTAGTCCCGGATTTCGCCATAGCCCGTCGAAGGCGGCGTAACCGCGCTCACGGCTTCATCCGGGCTACGAGACAGATGTCGCCAACACCGCGACCCAATGGCAACACCTGGCCGAAAATAGCCTCACGTCAGCTTGAAATGCTCACCTGGCCGGTTGCCGCCCCGGTCGAATCTTGATTGTTTCTTCACCGTGATTGCAGGTCACCACGCGGAGACGACGGGACCTGCGTTATCATAGGCGTTGGGAAGATTTGGACGTTGGACGGTTTTGCGCGTGGGGTGATGCGCAAGACATATTTGGGCAGGGGTTTTCACATGCGGCAGTTCGTTCGCTTGGCTGCGGGCTTGGCTTTTGTCGTCGCGGGCTTCGGCACCGCGCCGGTTCAGGCACGCGAAGTGGTCGCGTTCCGCGACAATGTGCCGGCCGGCACGATCGTGGTGAAGACGCATGAGCGCAGGCTCTATCTGGTGATGGGTGACGGCACCGCACTGCGCTATCCGGTCGGCGTCGGCATGGGCTCCAAGCAGTGGAGCGGCACGACGCGCATCGACGGCAAGTACGTGGCGCCGGCCTGGTCGCCGCCGAAAGAGGTCAAGCGCGACAAGCCCTCGCTCCCGGACGTGATCGCGGGCGGTTCGCCGACGAACCCGATGGGCGCGGCCGCGATGACGCTCGCGGGCGGCGAATACGCGATCCACGGCACCAACATGCCACGTTCGGTCGGCGGTTTCGTGTCGTACGGCTGCATCCGCATGTATAATGAGGATGTGCTCGATCTCTACAGCCGCGTCAGTGTCGGCACGACCGTGTCGGTGGTGCGCTGACGCGCGCCACCCGGTTGCGCGCGCTCTCCAGAACCGGACTTATCTTTTTCGGCGGCCCGTAGCGCGGGCGCGCTTTGCGTTGCACGCAGCGCCGGGAACTTCGGACGGCTGCGTGATGCGGCCAAAAGCCCGCGAACCTATCGCCGTCAAGGCTGTTGAACCTCGAAACGTGCATCGTGTCGCAGCCGCTTGAAGCGGCCATCGGGTATTCCCATCTCTCGACTAGGAATTGATGCCGCGGAATGTTCCGCCGGCTTTTGGAGGAGAACAATGAACTACGTCCGCACGGCCATCCTGCTTGCAGGCCTGACCGCGCTGTTCATGGGCGTCGGCTATCTGATCGGGGGCCCGACCGGCGCGATGATCGCGCTCATCGTCGCGGCGGCTATGAACCTGTTCGGCTACTGGAATTCCGACCGCATGGTGCTGTCGATGTACGGCGCCCAGGAGGTCGATGCGCGCACGGCGCCCGATCTCTACGCGCTGGTGCAGCAGCTTGCGGGCCGCGCGAACCTGCCGATGCCGCGCGTGTTCATCATCGACAGCCCGCAGCCGAATGCCTTCGCTACCGGGCGCAATCCCCAGCACGCCGCGGTTGCTGTCAGCGCGGGGCTGATGAATTCGCTCACGCGCGACGAGGCCGCCGGCGTCATCGCACACGAGCTGGCGCATGTGAAAAATCACGACACCCTGACCATGACGATCACCGCCACCATCGCGGGCGCAATCTCGATGCTGGCGCAGTTCGGCATGTTCTTCGGCGGCAATCGCGACAGCAACAATGGCGGCATCGTCGGCACGCTCGCGATGGTGATTCTTGCGCCGCTCGCCGCCATGCTGGTGCAGATGGCGATCAGCCGCACGCGCGAATACGCCGCCGACCGCATGGGCGCCGAGATCGTCGGCGAACCGCGTCATCTCGCCTCGGCGCTTGCCAAGATCGAGAACGCCGCGCACCAGATTCCGAACCAGCAGGCCGAGCAGAATCCCGCGACCGCGCACCTCTTCATCATCAACCCGCTCTCGGGTCAGCGAATGGACAATCTGTTCTCGACGCACCCTGCGACCGAGAACCGCATCGCGGCGCTGGAACAGCTCGCCGCGCAGATGGGCCGTGGCGGTTTTACCCGGCAGGCGCGCGCCACTCCGGCCCATGGCCCGTGGGGCAATATCGGCGGCGCGCAGCGCGGGCCTTGGGGGTAAGGTGCCATCCTCGGGTAGGGGCTGGCGCGGCTGGCGGAACCGTCACGTTTCCGCTTGGTTGGAATGGCACAAGTGATTCGCCGCCGCGTCTGGAGTAAAGAAGCGTCTCTTTCCTAGCCTTTCCACGGAATCCCTAGCACCTTGAAACCCATGACACCGGCACGACGGACAGGACCCGCGGAGGTCCCGGGTTTTGCCGCGCGCCGCGTCGCCGCCGACATCCTCGACAATGTGCTGCGCCGCCGCCGCCCGCTCGACGGCGAGTTTGAAGGCGCGGATCAGCATCCGGGCCTGGCGGCGCTCGCGGATCGCGACCGCGCGCTGGTGCGCAAGCTTGCCGCAACCGTGCTGCGCCGAATCGGCACCTTGCGGCACATGCTCAATCTCTATCTCGACAGCGGATTTCCCCCCGATGCGCCGCGCGTCGAGACCGTGCTGCTGGTCGGTGCCGCGCAAATCCTGTTCCTCGACGTGCCGGATCATGCGGCGGTCGATCTCAGCGTGCGGCTGGTGCAGGCGGACCGGCGCGC
Organism: Hyphomicrobiales bacterium; assembly: GCA_039649225.1. Taxonomy (GTDB): domain Bacteria; phylum Pseudomonadota; class Alphaproteobacteria; order Rhizobiales; family Xanthobacteraceae; genus PALSA-894. Next base: position 9,841 of record JBBWZU010000716.1, read on the forward strand.
CGCGAAATATCCCGGCCTGATCAATGCGGTGCTGCGCCGCGTGACGCGCGAGGGGCCGGAGCTGCTCAAGACACTGGACGTGGTGCCGCTCGACACGCCGCCTTGGCTGTTCGCGCGCTGGAAGCAGACTTACGGCGAGGAGACCGCACGCGCGATTGCGATCGCGCATGGCCATGAACCCCCGCTCGATCTGACGGTCAAATCCGATGCCGAAAGCTGGGCAACGCGGCTGCGCGGGCGCGTGCTGCCGACCGGGAGCATCCGCACCACCACGCAAGGACTGATCACGCTGCTCCCCGGCTTCACCGACGGTGTCTGGTGGGTGCAGGACGCGGCAGCCGCGCTCCCGGCGCGCCTGTTCGGCGATATCGCGGGCAAATCGGTCGCCGACCTGTGCGCGGCACCGGGCGGCAAGACCGCGCAACTGGCGCAGGCCGGCGCGCAGGTGACCGCGGTCGATCGTTCGGCCAACCGGCTGGCACGGGTACGCGAGAACCTGGCGCGGCTTGGCCTGACCGCCACGACGATCGTCGCCGACGCCACCGAATGGCAGGCCGGCCCGTTCGACGCCGTGCTGATCGATGCGCCGTGTTCCTCCACCGGCACGATCCGCCGCCACCCGGATGTCGGCTGGCTCAAGAATGAGCTCGACATCGCCCAGCTCATCGGCCTGCAGCGCCGGCTGCTCGACCGGGCCGTGGCGCTGACCAAGCCAGGCGGCCGGATCGTCTATTGCACCTGCTCGCTCGAGCCCGAGGAGGGTGAGCAGCAGATCGAGGCACTGCTGGCGCGCGAGCCGGGATTACGTCGAATTATGGTTAACGCCGGTGAAATCGACGGAATTGCGGATTTCGTCACGCCGGCGGGCGATTTGCGAACGTTACCAAGCCATTGGCCCGATCCGGACGCGCGCATCAGCGGCCTGGACGGCTTCTTTGCGGCACGGCTGGAGCGGATTTAACCGCAATTCCGCCGTTGCCTTGGACAAGACTCACGTGACCGCTATCTTGACCGAATCCAGGCGGGATGGATTGCCCGCGCTTTCGGAGGGGTCAGGCGCGTCAATGTCCCGCGGGTCCATCGCGGAACGTACTAGGCTTGCCGCATTCGCGGCGCGCCGGGCGTTGCGCACCGGCATGGCCGGGCTTAATGCACACCCGCTGCTGCGCTGGCGCTTCACGCCGGCCATGGCCGACCGGCTGCTGATCGCCCCGCAGGACCTGCGTACCGCCGATCCGACGCGCGCCAGCGAGATTTATGCCGGCCGTTTCGCCTTCGCCGGCAAGGTCGTGATCTGTGACGGGCGGTCGCCGTTCGAGATCGATCCGCCTTCGGACGAGTGGTCGGACCAGTTGCTCGGCTTCGGCTGGCTGCGTCACCTGCGTGCCGCCGAATCCGGCATCACCCGCGCCAATGCGCGCGCGCTGGTGGACGAATGGATCTCGCTGCAAGCCGGATGGGACACGACCGAAAGTTGGCGGCCGGATCTTGTAGCACGCCGCATCATCTCATGGCTGTGCCAGGCGCCGCTGGTGCTGCACGACGCCGACATGAGGTTCTATCGCCGCTTCCTGCGCAACCTCACCCGCCAGGTGCGCTACCTGCGCCGCACCGCCAAGGCGACGCGCGACGGCGTGCCGCGCCTCGAAGCCGTGATGGCGCTGACCTATGCGGCGCTGTGCATGCAAGGACAGGCGCGTACGATCAAGAGCGTGACGCGCCAGCTTTCCGACGAGCTTGGCCGCCAGGTGCTGCCCGACGGCGGGCACATCAGCCGCAATCCGGGTGCGCTGATCGAGCTGCTGCTCGATCTTCTGCCGCTGCGCCAGGCATTCGCGGCCCGCAACGTGCCGCCGCCGGCCGCGCTCAACAATGCCATCGACCGCATGATGCCGATGCTGCGTTTCTTCCGCCACGGCGACGGCACCTTCGCGTTGTTCAACGGCATGGGGCCGACGCGCACCGAGGTGATTGCGACCGTGCTGGCCTACGACGATGCGCGCGGCGCGCCGGTCGCGAATGCGCCGCACTCGGGCTATCAGCGCGTGCAGTCGGCCGACGCATTGCTGATCGTGGATACCGGGCCACCGCCGCCGCTCTCGATGAGCGCCGAGGCCCATGCCGGATGCCTCTCCTTCGAGCTCTCGTCGCGCCAGCAGCGCATCGTGGTCAATTGCGGCCTTCCGGCGACCAGCCGCGACACCTGGCGTCACGTCGCGCGCGCCTCCGCGGCGCATTCGACCGTGGTGCTCAACGATACCACGTCATGCCGCTTCCTGGCCTCGGAATCGCTCCGTCCGCTGCTCGGCGCGCCGATCCTGTCGGGGCCGTCCGACGTGAAGGTGTCGCGCCAGGAGCGCGACAGCGGCATGATCCTGCGCCTCTCGCACGACGGCTATGCGGACCGGTTCGGCGTGGTGCATCAGCGCTCGCTGCGGCTTGCCGTCGACGGCCAGCGCCTCGACGGCGAGGACCTGTTCGTCGCGGACCACGGCGAAAGCCTGCCAGCCAAAGTGCCGGACAGCTTCGCGGTGCGATTCCACCTGCATCCCTTCATCAAGGCGAGCCGGTTGAGCGACGGACACGGCGCCATGCTGGTGCTGCCGAACCGCGAGGTCTGGACCTTCAACGCCTACGAGCAGCGCGTCGAACTGGAGGAAAGCGTTTTCCTCGCCGGCCCCGACGGCCCGCGCCGCACCGTGCAGATCGTGATCCACGGCCATGCCCGCGAGGTGCCGCGCGTGCAATGGACCTTCGCGCGTCGCGACGCGCCGGAGCCGGCCCGCCGGGCGGGCCAAGAGGAACCCGCCCCGCGCAAAGAGCCGGAATTGCCGCTATAATGTTGTGGACGACTTATCCCCGCATCGCCCGCGCAGACGGCCGATCCAGTAAACGCTGACCCCATGACTGAACGCCTGATGACCGAACGCCTGCGCCGCATCACCCGTGCCCTTCTGTCCGTGTCGGATAAATCCGGGCTGATCGATTTTGCACGCGCACTCGCCGGACACGGCATCGAATTGGTCTCGACCGGCGGCACCGCCAAGGCGATCGCCGAGGCCGGCCTGAAGGTGCGCGACGTATCCGACCTGACCGGCTTTCCCGAAATGATGGACGGCCGCGTCAAGACACTGCATCCCAAAGTGCATGGCGGGCTGCTGGCGATCCGTGATGACGCCGCGCATGCGGCATCGATGCAGGAGCACGGCATCGCGCCCATCGACCTGCTCGTCGTCAATCTCTATCCGTTCGAGGCGATCGTCGCGAAGGGCGCAGCCTACGACGACTGCATCGAGAACATCGACATCGGCGGCCCCGCAATGATCCGCGCGGCGGCGAAAAATCACAACGACGTCGCCGTAGTGGTCGACGCCGACGACTACCCGCGCGTGCTGGGTGAACTCGCTGTGCACGGCGGCGCCGTGACGCTCGGCCTGCGCAAATCGCTCGCGCAGAAGGCTTACGCCCGCACCGCAACCTACGATGCGGCGATCTCGAACTGGTTTGCGAATGAGCTTGGCGAAACCGCGCCCGCCTACCGGGCGTTCGGCGGCAAGCTTGTGGAGGCGCTGCGCTACGGCGAGAATCCGCATCAGAGTGCGG
>JBBWZU010000785.1:0-21843 GCA_039649225.1 Hyphomicrobiales bacterium
GTGGAGGGGGAAGTCTGCGATCTGCTCGACGCGAACGCGACCGAAGTCTACACCGCCTGCTCATTCCAGGACATCACCGGCCAGCGCACCCGCAAGGTCATTCAAGTGCTGCGCTATCTGGAAGATCGCATCAACGCGATGATCAGCATCTGGGGCCTCGACGGCGCCATGGCGGCCGAGGCGGCGGAAGCGCGCGCCGTCGACGGGGACAAGGCGCTGCTCAATGGTCCGGCCAAGCCGGGCCACGGTATGGATCAGGCCGACGTCGACATGGTGATGGGCCCGGCGGCGGCGGCCGAAGTGCGCCCGGTGTCGCGGCACGCGGCGCGAGTGCGAGCGATGCCGACACGTGAGGCATATCAGCCCGCGCCGCCGTTGCAGCCGGCCGATGATCACGTCGCAGCGCCAGTGACGGTTCACGTCGGAGAAATCGAACATCCGGCGCCGCGCGCCCAGACGCGTTACCCCGATGCTGTCACAATCGAAGAGTCCGCCGGCGACACGGCGGTGATCGAGGCGCCGCGGGTCGAAGCGCCGCTGGCCGAAGCGCCGCGAGTCGAAATGAAAGCGGCCGCCGTGCAGGCGAAAGAGGATGCCGTTGTGGAGCCTTGGACAGCCCCGCGCGCGGCTGCTCCGTTCAATGACTCACTGGCCCCCGTGATGGCGCTGAGCGCCGACGAGCGGATCGCGCTGTTTACCTGACGGGCGCGCAGCCCGCTACGGCTTGCCCGGGACGCCCGATCTCACGCCACCAGCCGGTGAAACAGCTCGGCGTCGACATTGCCGCCCGACAGGACCGCGACGACGACCTTGCCCTTCACGTCGATACGGCCCGCGAGCAGTGCCGCAAGCCCGATCGCGCCGCCTGGCTCGACCACCAGCTTCAATTCGCGGAACGCGAAGGCGACCGCGCGGCCGACTTCCTCGTCGCTGGCCGCGACGCCTTCGCCGATCAGCGAGCGGTTGATCTCGAATGTGATGGTTCCGGGCGTGTTCGACATCAGCGCGTCGCAGATCGAGCCGGAAAGGCGCGCGTTGTGCTCGTGCTTGCCGGACTTGAATGAGCGCGCGGTGTCGTCGAAGCCTTCCGGCTCGGCGGTATAGATCTTGGCGTTCGGCGCGCGCGCCTTGATGGCGAGCGAAATGCCGGCCGCGAGCCCGCCACCGGACGCGCCGATCACCGCGATGTCCGGCGTCAAGCCGAGCGCGGCGAGATCCTCCATGATCTCGCGCCCCGCCGTCCCCTGGCCGGCGATGATGAAAGGATCGTCGTAGGGCGGCACCAGCGTTGCGTTGCGCTCGCCGGCGATCCGCCGGGCGATGCCCTCGCGGTCTTCCTTCTCGCGGTCATACAGCACGACCTCGGCGCCGAAGGCCTTGGTGCGCTCGCGTTTCGGCTTCGGCGCGTCGGACGGCATGACGATGACCGACGGCATGTCGAGCAGCTTGGCCGCATGGGCGACGCCCTGCGCGTGATTGCCGGACGAGAACGCCACCACGCCGCCGGCGCGCTGCTCCAGCGCGATCGACGAGAGCTTGTTATAGGCGCCGCGGAACTTGAACGATCCAGTGCGCTGCAAGGTCTCGGCCTTGAGGAAAACGCGCGCGCCCGTCGCGGCATCGAGCACCGGCGAGGAGACGAGCGGCGTGCGCAATGCGACCCCGGCGAGCCGGCGCGCGGCCGTATCGACATCGGCGGAGGTCGGCAGTGCGACCACGGATTTGGGTTGTGTTGACATGGCCGGCAGGGTAGCGCCGCCAGATAGGCGGTAGCAAGGCGGTTGCGGCACCGGCGGTTTGTTTTCGGCGCGAATTTACGCCGCGCGCGCGGCGGCCACCGGCGCTGGGACCTCCGCGCCGAGGAGTTCGGTCCAGGTGATGATCTCGAAACGGCCGTCCAGATGCTCGACGATCGCCGTGCAGCTTTCCACCCAGTCGCCGCAATTCAGGTAGCGGACGCCGAAATCCTCGTGGATCGCCGCGTGGTGGATGTGGCCGCAGATCACGCCGTCGGCCTTGAAGCGCTCCGCCTCGGCGGCCAGCGTCTTCTCGAAGGCGCCGATGTAGTTGACGGCATTCTTCACCTTCAGCTTGGCCCATTTGGACAGCGACCAATAGGGAAAGCCGAGCCGGCGGCGGACGCCGTTGAAGACCAGGTTGACGCCGATGGCGAAATCATAGGCCTTGTCGCCCAGCATCGCGAGCCAGCGCGCGTTCTGCACCACCAGGTCGAACTGGTCGCCATGCGTGACGAGATAGCGCTTCCCGTCGGCGCCATCGTGCATGAAATTCTTCACGACCTCGATGCCGCCGAAATGCGTGCCGTAAAAGTCGCGCAGCACTTCGTCGTGGTTGCCCGGCACATAGATGATGCGCGCGCCTTTGCGCGCCTTGCGCAGCAGCTTCTGCACGACGTCGTTGTGCGGCTGCGGCCAGTACCATCCGCCGCGCAGCGCCCAGCCGTCAACGATGTCGCCGACCAGAAAAATGGTTTCGGCGTCATACTCACGCAGGAAGTCCAACAGGCGTTCGGCCTGGCAGCCGCGCGTGCCAAGATGCACATCGGAAATAAACAGCGCGCGGTATTCTCGCGAACCGTCTTTGTCAGTCACGATGATGAGACCTCATTGCGGGTTCATCGTGAACAGGTGACTGATTTGTATTGCGTTTGAATGACGGCGGACGTCGTCAGGCCAACGCGGTTAACACCAAAAAGGGAACAATCCGGCCGGAAGATGCCGGTCAGGCCGCGTTGGCGCCCCTGGAGGGGAACTGCATGTCGTCGGTATCGTCGTTGACGGCCAAGCGATTGGCCTCCATCTGCAGGCGCAGGAGATCCGACTGCATCTGCTCGCGTTCCTTGCGGGCTCCATCGAGCGCACCTTCGGTCACCTCGTGATCGAGGCGTTCGCGTTCCAGCGTCGTCACCAGCTGCTCGATGCGCCGCTCGAACGCCTGGCCGCTGTCTTTTACTTCGGCCTCCAGCCGCAAGCTGCGTTCGGTTGCGGACTTGGCCAGATCCTCGGCGCGCGCGAGCTGCGATTCGCGCAACTTGAGCGTGTTGACCACAACGGTTGATTTTTCGATCAGCCGGTCGCGCGCGGACTTGAGCTCGTTGATCTCGGTTTCCTGCTCGGTCAGATAGGCTTCCAGCTCGGCGATCTTCTTGCCCTGTTTCTCGTTCAGGTAGGCGGCCTCGGCGGTGCGCTGTTCCGCGCTGCGCGCTTCCTCGGTGCGCAAGGTGAGCAGCCGCCGCGCCTCGGTGAGCAACTTCTCGGCGGTGGCCGCGCGCGCGCGCACCGCGTCGATCTGCATCTCGACGCGGCCCTGCTCGGTGCCGTGCCGCGCGCTTGCCTCCTCGAGGTTGGTGCGCAGCTTGTCGCGCTCGGCCTGCAACTCGCCGTAGCCATTTTCGAGCTGCGCCAGCTTGGTCTTTGCGGCGGTCAGTGCCGTCTCGCTGTCGGTGAAGCGGCGCGATGCATGCGCCGCCTGCTCGGACACCTGATCGAGCGCGCGCTGGATGGAAAGAACCTCATCCTCGAGGAAGCTGATCTTGTCGCGCGCCGTGGTGGTCTCGGCCGCGGCGCGCAGCGCCCGTCCTTCGGCCGCGACGGTGTCGTCGCGCAGGCGCTGATTGTCGTCCGAGAGCGTATTGACCCGCGCGGTTTCCAGCGAAAGCTGGCGCTCCAGATCCGCGATCGTTGAGCGCTTGATCAGGTTTTCGTTGGCGAATTCCGCGCGGCTGCGCTCCGCATCGCGCGCGGCCTGGCGCGACAGATCGAGCTCCTGGCGCAGCTTCTCGTTCTCGCCGATGAGAATCGCGTGCCGCGTCTCGAGCTCATGCGTGCGCGCGCGAAAGTCGTTGGTGCGCGAGAGCGCCTGTTCGAGCTTGCGGCGCAGGTCGATGTTGCTGGTTTTCTCATGCTCGAGCGTGCGCAGCGCCTGCGTCGCCGGCTCGATCAGCTTGACGAAAATGTTCTTGTAGTCGTCGAACTGGCGGATCTTCATTCCGGCGTCGACGAGAAGATTGCGCAGCGCCTCGTTTTCCTCGCCGATCTTCGCGCTGCTGTCGATGCGAGCATCCGGCTGCGGCGGGGTTGTATTCTCAGCCTTCGGGGCGGAAGCTTCGGCCGGGATCGGCGCCGGCGGAGGATCACTCAGCAGCGCGTCGATCGAATTCGCGTCGTTCTCGCGTTGACCGAACAATTCCGAAAGCTTGCTCATCTGTCGTTCCTGGCCCCTGTGTGCCAGCGTATGGGTTCCATGATGTCGCCGCAATTTGATTATCGTGCGCATCCCCGAATTTTATCGACGGGCGATCACGCGCTACGTATTAGTCCCATCCCGGCTTACCGATTGCGTTAAGTCAGGCGCGGGTGGGTGTAATCCATTACCCATCGTCAACAACCGTCAACAGGAGCAGCCTTATGGATCTTGGCATCGCTGGCCGCAAGGCGATCGTCTGTGCATCGAGTCGCGGGCTTGGCCGCGCCTGCGCGCATCATCTTGCCGAGGCCGGATGCGAGGTGATCGTCAATGGGCGCGATAAGGCCAAGACCGAAAGCACCGCCGCCGAGATCGCCACGGCGACTGGTGCGAAAGTCACGCCCGTCGTCGCCGATGTCGCAACCGCGGCCGGCCAGGCGGCGCTGTTCGCCGCGATGCCGGAGCCGGACATTCTGGTGAACAACAATGCCGGCCCTCCTTTTCGCGACTTCCGCGAGCTCGACCGGCAGAAGATGATCGATGGCGTGGTCGCCAACATGATCGTGGCGATCGAGCTGATTCAGAGGGTGATCGATCCGATGTCGGCCAAGAAGTTCGGCCGCATCGTCAACATCACGTCGGGCTCGGTGAAGATGCCGATCGGCGGGCTTGATCTGTCGTCCGGCGCGCGCGCCGGGCTCACGGCGTTTCTGGCCGGCGTCTCGCGCCAGGTCGCGGCCAACAACATAACGATCAATTTCATGCTGCCGGGCAGCTTCGATACCGACCGGCTCGGGCACAACATGGAGAGCGTGGCCAAGAATCAGAACATCACGGTCGAGCAGGCGAGGGCGGCCCGCACCGCGACCGTGCCGGCCAGGCGCTTCGGCCAGCCGGACGAGTTCGGCGCCGCCTGCGCGTTCCTCTGCTCGGCACACGCCGGCTACATCACGGGCCAAAATCTGCTGATCGATGGTGGCGCGTTTCCGGGCGCGTTCTAACGGACCGCTCCGTTCGCGCGGCTTGCCGCTTCGCGGGTGCGCACTATCTCCTGTGTCATCGGATCCAGGAGCCAAACATGAGCAAAGTCTGGTTCATCACGGGTGCGGGCAGCGGCATCGGCGCCGCAACGGCCCGGGCGGCCCTGAAGGCCGGCGAACGGGTGGTCGCGACCGGCCGCAATCCCGACAAGGTCCGCAACGCGCTGCGCGATGTCGCAGGCGACAACCTTGCGTTTGTCCAGTTGGACGTCGCCAACGAGGCACAGGCCAAGGCGGCGGTCGACGAGGCGCTGAAGGCATACGGACGCATCGACGTCCTGGTCAACAATGCGGGTTACGGCCTGCTTGGGAATTTCGAGGAATTGAGCACCGCCGAGATCGAAGGGCATATCGCGACCAATTTCTATGGCGTGCTGTATGTCATGCGCGCGGTCCTTCCGGTCATGCGCAAGCAGAGGTCCGGCCGGATCGTCAATATCAGCTCGGTTGCGGGCGCCATCGGCGTCAAGCATTGCGGAGCCTACTGTGCGGCGAAATTCGCGGTCGAAGGCGTGTCGCTCGCGGTGGCTCACGAGGTCGAACAATTCGGCATCAAGGTCGTGGTTGTCGAACCCGGCAACTTCCGGACAGATCTCCTCGATCCCCATAACGTCAAGTATGGCGCCAGCACCATCGCGGACTACGCCGCGGAAGGCGAAACCGAAGTCATGTGGTCGGGTTATCACGGCACGCAGCAGGGGGATCCGGCGAAGCTCGGCGACGTCCTAGTCAAGATCGCCGGGATGGACAATCCGCCAAAGCAGTTCCTGGCCGGCAGCGACGCCCTTGCGATGGTCAAGCCGGTCCTTGAAGCGCGCCTCGCGGAGCTGCGCGCCTACCAGGACCTGTCCAAGTCGACCGATGGCACCTTCTGAAATCGGAGCATCGGGAGCCGGACGCGGCCACGATCGCTAACGATGTCAGGCGTCGGCGCCATCGATGCCGTCCGTCGGCGTTCTGCCGATCACGCCGTAATCGCTTGATTTGGTGCCGAAGGTGGCTATGGCAAAACCCTCGGCCGCCAGGCCGCGCTTGAGCAGTTCGCGCACCGCCGCGGCGCGGCTGGGCATGCGCTGCCTGAAACGAAAATCGTCAAGAACTTGAAGCTCTTCCGGCGCCAGCATGATCTGCAGGCGTTCGCCGCGTGTGTTGTCCTGGCTCATGGTCCTCTCCAACCAATTCCATGGAGTCCGGTGATACTAACTAACTACAAGCCCTTTGCGCAATCTGGGTTCCTTACTCAATTACAGCTTTTTGCCTTACATGCCGGTGAGGGGACTCTTCCTGATAATACATCAGTATTGTTTTGTAGTAATTTTATTACTACGAAGTAATGGCGATTTTTTTAAAGTATTAATTGCGGGCGCTACCAAACGGGCGTAGGATGTTCTTATGATCACACACACTCTCGACTGGTCGAACGCTGAAGAGATCAACGTGCCGCTCTGCGAGAAATGCGGCTGCAGGACACGGCTTGCCGGTATCGAGCCGCATCCAAGGCTGCACCAAACGGACCTGCGCACGTATCAGTGTCTCGCCTGCAATGAAGTGCAGGCTATTGCCGTGCCGCTGCTCCCGCCGTTGTCCTGAGAAACCTCCTCCGCACGAAAAAAGCCCGGCTTGCGCCGGGCTTTGGGTCGTCTAAGTGACAATCAGTTGGTGATGAAAGGCTTACGATCGACGTTCGGCGGTCCAGGTGCCGGAGCATTCACCCGACGCCGCGGTCCAGGTGCCCGAGCCGTCGGTGGCTGACATACGGCCGGTACCGTTGGCGCTTTGGTTGCCGCGCGAGACCGTGACGACCACCGCACCGGTGTCGCCGACCTTGCCCGACACATTGAAAGAAGCTTCGCCCGCATAGCCGACCGAGCCATTGGTGATGCGCACCGGATAGCGATAGGCGCGGTCGCAGCTGCCCTTCTGGGTCACGATCAGGACGCTCCAGTTGCCATCGAAGCTCGCCTTGCTGGCGGCGATCGGGGCGGCGAATGCCGGGGCGGCGCTGGCGGCGAGGATCGCGAGAGCCGTGAGGGCGGCGGCGGCCGGGCGGATGGTCTGGGTGAAGCGGATCATCTTGAAGTCCCTGTCATTTGAATTTGTTGCTGGATGTCTAGCCGGTTGCTGTTTCGGGCGGATGTTGCCTGTGTGTCGTGTGTTTCGCGCCCTGGTCGTTCTGTTTCGCGGCGCGTTCGCGCCAAGCCGTGGACTTGCCCAAAGGACGTTCGTGCCCGGCGGATTCCGACGTCGGGAGCAGAAAAAAATTTGCGTGAAAAAAAGCCCGGCTTGCGCCGGGCTTTGAGTTTGGAGGTCGGAGAGAGAGTGGCAGACAGTCAACGTGCGAAAAATTCAGTGTCCGCAGGATTAACCCACTCCTGTTTCGGGCAGATGTTGCGCATGTTTCGTTTGTGTTGCGGGCCGGCGTTGCCCAGAAACGCAAAAAGCCCGGCGCGAGGCCGGGCTCTTTCAAAATCAGGGGCTTGCCAGGGCTTACGAGGCCCGGCGTTCGGCCGTCCAGGTGCCCGAGCAGTCGCCCGTACCCGCCACCCAGGAGCCGGAGCCTTCGGTCGAGGACAGCTTGCCCTGGCCGTTGGCGCTCTTGTCGCCGCGCGCCACCTTCACGGTCACGGCGCCGGTGTCGCCGACCTTGCCGGACACCGTGAACGAGGCACTGCCAGCATAACCGACCGAGCCGTTCTCGATTTTCACCGGATAACGATAGGCGCGATCGCATTCGCCCTTTTGGGTCACGATCAGAACGCTCCACTGGCCGTCGAAATTCGCCTTGGCGGCGGCGGCAGGGGCGGAAGCCGGGACGGTCGCAGCCAGGATCGCGAGGGCCGAAAGGGCCGGCGCGATGGCGCGGAAGGCAGTGGAAAGACGGGTCATGGCAGCCTCCAATTTCGCTGTTTTACTCGGTCAATGCCGGCGTCCTGCCGAATTGCCTTGCTTCGCGGTATTTTGGTCCGGTCGGTGTCGTTGTTCTGGTTCTTTACGCACCGGCCTCTTGAATGTTTCGTCGCCGTAGAGTGAAAGAAGGTTCAACATCTCGGGAACATCCCGAGCGACGGCGCCGCTGCCACACCCACGCCATCGCGACGCCCACAAAGCACCGGATTTCTTGAAGTTCCCTGAATCTGAACCCGCAACCGGGGCTGAACGCCCGGTCTGGGGCCAGTGGCGCGCCGTTAGGCTAACGCATGGTCAACAGCATCATTTGGCGGCGGTCGGCCGCAGCGCCTGCTCGACATCCTGCACGAACGGCTCGCTTCCTTTGCCGCGCGCGACCCCTTGCTCGAACAGGCCCTTCATGAATTCGGTGTCGAAGGCGCCTTTGCCCTGCTCGGCGGGCGAAAGGGCCGGATAGGAGAGGTAGAATGGTACACCGTCACGCTTGGCCGCAGCGGCCGTGCGGTCGATATTGATCCGCAGCATCGCCTGCACGCCGACCGCAATCGAATGCCCGAGCACGAAGATCAGCGAGCGCTCGGTCATGGCGAATTCGCTGGTCAGGCGGTTGTTGGCGATCAGATAAAGCTGCGTCGCCGGGATTTTGGTCTTGCTGGATGAATTGATCATCGATTCGGGCGCAACGAACACCTGCGCGGCGAGCCCGCCATCGGCGTGCATCTCCTGGGTTTTCTTGCCGTTCGCCTCGACGTCGATCAGCACCGGTGGAAACAGTCCCGGGATCGCCGTCGACGCGGCAAGAATGTCGCGAAACAGCTTGAGCGCGGCCTCGTCGCCCTTTGCGGCAATCGCGCCCATGTTCCAGATGGTGCCGCGTTGGGCATCGAGATTGGTGGTCGCAACGAACAGGCGGCGGCCCTTTTTGTGCGCCTCGGCGACCTGGGCGAGCAGGTCCGGCGTGACTTCCTTGGCGATCAGGCGCCGGAGCGGCCAGGTATCAACCAGGCTTTCCGGCGTCTTGACGTCCTCGAAGATGTCGCCGGCATTGTATTCCGTATAGGCGCGCTTGAGGCCGTCGTCGCGCGAGGAACCGATGAACGCGAACGGCGCCATCAGCGAACCGGTACTGACGCCGGTCACGACCGAGAACTCGGGCCGCTTGCCGGACTCCGACCAGCCGTTCAGCAGGCCGGCTCCGAACGCGCCATCGCCGCCACCGGTTGAGAGTGCGAGCCAGGGACCGGGCGTTGCGGGCAGCGCCTTGAGGAAGTCCTTCTCGGAATCGGCCCAGAAACGCGCGTCCGGAACGCCCGGAATGATGGCCGCGGCCTGATCGTCGGCGGTAAAGTCCGGCCGCGAGGGAATCTCGGCCTGTGTCGCGGGTGCGGGCGCGTCCTGCTTTGCGAATGGCGCGCAGGAACGCGGATTGGCTTTTGCGAAAGCCGGCTTGGCGCATTGGACCCCGAGGTTGCGCGGCTTCTTCGCCTTGATGGTGCGCAGCTGCAACGGCGCGGAATCCTGCGCCTGGATGGGCGTGTTGATGACGATGAGCAGGGCAATCGCGGCAGGCAGAATTCGCATCTCGATTCAAACGTCCCAGGTCAGAAGATGATTGGAAGCTCGCGACGAATCATGTGGCGGCAACAAGGCGCGAGTTTGTGAGCCTGCCGTTGCGGAAGCAATAGCTGCGGGATATCGGCGGCACCCGTTACGGGTCGGGCTTTCCTTCGTTTCGCTCGTTGTAAACGGCCTCGTCATAGCCATGGCGGCTTGAATAGAACACGAGCGCCATCAGGCCGCAGCCGACCACCAGGGAAAAGACAATTCCCAGCCACATCGCAACATAACCGGTTGTCGGGATGGGTGGTCCTTCGATCGCATTCCAGGAATAGATCATGAACCACACGGCCAGGCCGAGCAGCAGGACAAGCGGGATCAGGATCACGAGCTTGCGCATGTCTCTCAAGGTGGCGATTGCGGGGCGCATGTCCAGATGTGACTGCTATTTCGGCTGAACGGATTGATCGCCACCCGGCGAATCCGGAGGCGGAATGACTTTCATCGCACCACCTTCCGGTGGCGCCTGACGCATTTGCGGATCAACGCCGGCCGGCGGACAGATGACACCTTTGGATGCGGCGAGCTGATCGCCGAGCGGCTTGCCGGAATCCTTGCCCACGGTCGGCGCGTTCGTGTTCGCGCCCGGCGGGCACGCCGCACCCGGGTGATCTGAGCCGGACGGCACGGTGGTCTGCGCGGCCGCGATACTGATTGTTGCGACGGCGGCCGGCGCGATGAGAAAAGCGCATCGCATTTTATCGTCCTTCTGGCGCTGCGCCCTTTTGGGAAAACGCTTCGCGCGTGCGCGTGTTCCCGAATGATTTCGCCGCGCTTACGGGAACGAACGCCGACTCATGAGATATTGGATGCCGCGCTGACCGCCGCCGCGTGGCAAGGCGGCTCGGCCGCAGTGACTGCGGCTCCGTGCCGGCTTTATCCGCGCCGTTCCGCGGTCCATGTGCCGGAGCAGGTGCCCGACGATCCGCTACCGCGCCAATTCCCGCCGCCGTAATCGCGCGACAGTCGCCCCGCGCCGTTGGCGCTTTGCGAGCCGGCCCACACGCGCACATTGACCGCGCCCGTCGGGCTCACCTGTCCGGCGACGTTGACGGCCGCGCCTCCTTCGTAGAACACCCGCCCGTCGCGGATGGAGACGCCATAGCGATAGGCTTGATCGCACGGGCCGCTCCTGGTGACGATGAGCACGCTCCAATTGCCATCGAAATTCAGGCGCGTCGCGGCCTGCGCCGGCATCAGCGCCGCAGCGCCGAGCACGCAGCCGGCCGCGAGCGAAAGGGACAAACGGGCAAGAGTCATAAAAACCTCAGTGGCGTTGGCTCAGAGGTAGATGCATACGGGTTTGCGGCGAATCAAGTGTGACAAGGTATAGCCGAGCGAGATGGTCGAGAGGTTGTGATGGAATCACCTGAGCGTGCCGGCGTGGATACGACCGACCGCCGCGCAGATGACCCCAGCTACGCTTTTAAGTCGTCGCTGATGGGCGCGGGGTTCGAATTCCGGCTTGCAATTGATGCCTTGGAGTGGCGCAGGGGTGGGCAGTCCGGCCGCGTGCCCTATGACCGGATCCGCCGCATCCGTCTCTCGTATCGGCCAATGACGATGCAGAACTACCGCTTCCTGACTGAGATCTGGCCGGCCAGCGGGCCCAAGCTGCAAATCGCCTCCACCTCATGGAAGAGCCTGGTCGAGTATGAGCGGTTCGACGCGCCGTATCGGGCCTTCGTAATCGAGCTCTGCCGCCGGGTCGGCGCCGCCAAGGACCTGACTTCGTTCGAGACCGGGTCACCGGCCTGGATCTACTGGCCGGGCGTCGTCGTGTTTGTGGCGGCGTCGCTTGGGCTTGCGGGATTGATTGTGCGTGCGCTGATGACGCAGGTCTGGAGCGGCGCGGCGTTCGTCGCCGCATTCCTCGCGCTATTTCTGTGGCAGGCCGGCAATATCTTTCGCCGCAACCGGCCGGGCACGTTCAGCCCCGACGCGGTGCCGTCTCAAGTGCTGCCAAGAATCTAAGCGGGCTTGCGCACCACGAGCACCGAGCACTTGGCGTAGCGCACCATGTGGCCGGCGTTTGACCCGAGGAAATAGGTCTTCATTGCGGGGCGGTGCGAACTCATCACGATCAGATCGGCGCCGAAGGTTTTCGCCTCCTCGAGCACCTCGTGATAGATGCCGCCTTGTCGCACGACGGTCGACACCTTGGCCGGATCGTAGCCGCTTTCGCGCGCCACACCCTCGAGCGATTCCTCGGCCGAGCCGCGCTGCTGCACGTCGAAATCAGGCGGCACATATTCGGCGAGCATCACCGGCGTCATCGGGATGACGTTGATCAGCCGTATCGCGCCGCCGCTCGATTGCACAAGCGACACTGCGGCCGCGAGCGCGGGTTTGGCGAAGTCCAGATCGGCGAGGTCGATCGGCACCAAGATCTTCTGGTACATGGCGGGCTCCTCCCAGAACGCGCGCATCAGCCGTCTCAATATTGTGACACATCACGCGGCCGCGCGTGAGGGCAATTTAAGAGCCGGGGAGCGCTTTCTCCCGCTCGGTGTCTTCGCCGCGGCGGCGCAGCAGATCGCCCGCGATGTCGGACAGCGCCGGTTTCGGCAGGGCGGCGAACGGAAGCGGACGGGCAACGTCGATCGCGGCGAGGCCGAGCCGCGCGGTGAGAAGTCCGTTGAGCACGCCCTCGCCGAGCCGGGCCGAGAGCTTGGCGGCGACGCCGTGGCCGAGCATCTGCTGAATCAGGCTGTCGCCGGCCGCGAGCCCACCGGTGACGGTCAAATGCGAGATGATGTGCCGCACCAGGCGGATCATGCCGAGCATGCCGGGACGTCCGCCATAGAGCGTTGCAAGGCGGCGGATCAACCCGAGCGCCGCGAACAGCACGAAAGCCATGTCGACCGCGGCGCGCGGGCTCACGGCCGTGACGATCGACACGCGCGTGGCGGTGCGGGCGACGAGGCGTGAGGCCTCCTGATCGAGCGGCGTCATCAAGGCGCGCTCAGCCAGATGCAGCAGGTCGCGGCCGTCGATGATCTCGGTCAGATGCTTTTCAAGGTCGCCGCGGCTGCGCGCGAGCTGCGGCGTCGCGGACAGTTTTAAGGTCAGCTCACGCACGATCGCGCGCGCGGCATCGCGGTCGTCGTTGATCAGCGCCGTTTCGGCCCGCTCACGCAATTTCTCAAGTGAGGCAAGCCGAACAAGTCCAATGACTTCGCGGCAGCAGATCACCAGGAACGCGAGCACCGCGAGGCCCGCGAGGACGGCGCCGAAGGCGCCGAGCCAGGCGACGCGTGCGGAGAGATCCTGGATCAGATTGACGGTCGCAAGCCCAAGGCCGAGCAAGACAAGTCCGCCGAGCGAAGACCAGAACACCGTGCCCCAGGGAAACCGTCGTGGTGCAACCGGGAGCGGCGCCTGCATCGGCACCGTGATGTCGGCACTTTCCGGCTCGGGCATCACGCGCACGACGCCACGTAACGCGCGCGGCTTTGCGCCGTCCGCGGGGGGCGGCGCGATCACGACGCGCGGATCGTCGAGGCGGAATGCGGCGGGCTTGCGCGAGCGATCGGTCATGCGAGGCGGTCCCCGAGCAGGAATTGCAGCGCGCGGTCGAGGCGGATGTGAGGCAGCGTCGGCGCGCCGTCCGTGCCCGGCTCGGTCGGCGGTGGACGGAAGCGCAGGAAGCGATAGTCGGTTTCGCCGCCGTCCGCGGCGGTCAGGCCCTTGAAGCCGGCAAACAGCGCGGCCGGATCGTCCGGCAGGTCGCCCGGAAACGATGCGACTTCGGCGTTGCCGTCGAATTTTTCGCCGCCGACGATTTCCCCTGCGAGCGGCGTGCCGGTGATGGCGGGGAGCTTGTCGCGCCCGCGCGCAACCGTCGCCTCGCGCGTCGCGCGCACCGCCGCGAGCGCGACGACGTCGACGGAAGCTCCCGCATATTGCGCGTGCTCGATGGCGCGCTGCGTCATGCGCTCAAGGAAGCGCTCGAGCCGGTCGTGGCTGGTGTGATGCAAATGATCGGCCTTGGTGGCGGCGAACAGGATGCGGTCGATGCGCGGGCGGAACAGCGCGCTCGCGATGGTCGATCGCCCGGTGCGGAATGAGCCGAGGATCGCCGCAAGCGCGCCCTCGAGGTCCTTGACCGAGTCCGGCCCGGCGTTGAATGCCGCGAGCGCATCGACCAGCACGATCTGGCGATCGAGCCTAGCGAAATGTTCGCGATAGAACGGCCGCACCACCACCTCCTTATAGGCCTCGTAGCGGCGCTCCATCATGGCCCAGAGCGAACCCGGCGGCGCGGCGCCTTTATCGAACAGTTCAAGCGGCGCGAAAGTGAGAGCAGGCGAGCCGGCAAGATCGCCCGGCATCAGGAAACGCCCGGGCGGCAGCAGCCGCATGGCGAATTTGTCGTCGCGGCAGGCTTGCAGATAGGTCGTGAACAGCTGCGCGGCCTCGCGCGCGGCGGTCTCGTTTTCGCTGGCCTCGGGGTCGAGTGTTGCCAGGTGTTTGCGCCACGGTGCCGCCAGAAGGGCGCGCGGGCCCGTGCGCGACAGTTTGAGCGTATCGGCTGACCATTGCGCGTAGCTCGTCGCGAGCAATGGCAGGTCGAGCAGCCACTCGCCCGGATAGTCCACGATATCGAGGGTCAGGCTACGGTTTTTGCCGCGCGCCGACTGGTATTCGATCACGAGGCGAAGCTCGCTGATCCGGCTGGTCGATTCCGGCCAGCGCCGCTCTTCGGTCAGCGCGTGCAGGTGAGTCTCGTAGTCGAAGCGCGGGACGGCGTCATCGGGCTGCGGCTCAAGCCGCGCGCGCGCGATTCGCCCGCTCGAGAGCGCCTCGAACACCGGCAGGCGGCCGGCATGCAGCAACTGGTGCACCAGCGCCGTAATGAAGACCGTCTTGCCTGCGCCCGAGAGCCCGGTGACGCCCAGCCGGATGGTCGGATTGAACAGTCCAGCGCCGAAGTCCCCGAGCGCGCGGGCGGCGAGGCGGATGTCTTCCGAGAGGTCGGTGAGGGTGGGGGGCATGCGATGGGGCGCCTGTCCCAATCACTTAGGCGCCGTCTCGGGTTTTGGCCAGATCATGCTTTTTGCTTGCGCATGACCTTATCCGACCTGCCTACGCCCGCCGAAGCGTTGGTTCATACCGCCCGGATTGTGACAGGGCTTCGCGCAGGCGGGAAATCGGTTCCGACTTTTCGGGGTCATGCGGTTTCCGCGTCCAACGTGCGCGGGATCACGAACCGGTCGAGCCGCCCCGCCTTGGCATGGAGTCTTCCCCAGTCGTCGAGCGCGAAATCGATCACCGCGAGGCCTGCGGTCGGGAACTTCTCGATCAGCCGCTGCCGCGTTTCGACATCGCCCGACGCCATCAACAGGGCGGCGAGCTCGGCCAATGCGGGATTGTGTCCGACCATCAAGAGGTTATGCACCGGCTTTGCGGTTTCCTTGAGGACGGCCAGCAGCGGTTCGGCCTCGGCATCGTAAAGCCGTTTGTCATGAGCGACTTTCGGGGCGATCTTGAAGGCGGGCAGCAGCAGATCGAGCGTTTCGCGCACCCGTGCGGCGGTCGACGCGAGCACGAGGTCCGGCACCAGCGCATGCCGCGCCATATAGGCGCCCATTTTGGCGGCCGAATCGCGTCCGCGCTCGGTCAATGGCCGGTCGTGATCGGGTGCGCCCGGCTGCGTCCAGTCGGACTTGGCGTGGCGCAACAGCATCAGGCGGCGCATGAGGTGGCTCTTCTGGTGTTTCGATTGGGCCGGACTCTAGCACGACGATGCGCAAGGTGGCTTGCGAGAACCATGGCATCGCGGCATCAAGGGATGATGACCGGAACCGACCCGACCCGACACGGCCCGACCTGGTATGCGGCGACTGCGGTCGCGGCGCCTGAGCGGCCGGCGTTGACGCACGACCTTGACGTCGACCTGTGCGTGATCGGAGCAGGGCTTGCCGGCCTGACTGTCGCGCGCGAGGTCGCGCGGCGCGGCTGGTCGGTCGCGGTCCTGGAGGCCGATTGCGTCGCGGGCGGCGCATCGGGCCGCAACGCGGGCTTCGTGTCGCCGGGCTTTGCCGAAGGGATCGAGGCCATCGTCGAGCGCGTCGGTCCCTCGCGCGCCAAGGAATTGTGGGGGCTGTCGAACGCAGGCGTCGCGTATGTCCGCGGCGCGATCGCCGAGAATGCAATGCCCGGGGTCGATCCGCATGACGGCCGCCTTTCGGTACGGCGAACCAACAACGAGCCCGCGCTGATCGAGCATGCCGCGATGCTGCGCGTCGATTTTGGCGCCGATGTGGAAGCCTGGCCGGTCGAACAGGTGCGCGAGGTGCTGCGCAGCCCGATGTATTTTCAGGCGCTGCATTTCCCGACCGCCTTCCACATTCACCCGCTCAATTACGCGCTCGGGCTGGCGGCGGCCGCCGAAGCGGACGGCGCGCGCATCTTTCAGGGCGCGCGGGCGCTCTCGGTCGATCCGGCAGGCGTGCGCAAGCGGGTGCAGACCGAACGCCACATGGTGCGCGCGCGCCATGTCGTGCTGGCCGGCAGTACCGGAACCGGTGCGGTCGACCAGCAGCTTGCCGACACCGTTCAGCCGATCGCGACCTATCTGGCGGTCACGGCGCCGCTCGGCGAGCGCCTGTTCGAGGCGGTGCGCTATACCGGCGCAATTGCGGATACGCGCCGCGCCGGCGACTATTACCGTGTCGTCGCCGACGACCGGCTGATGTGGGGCGGGCGCATCACCACGCGCCTGTCGGAGCCGCGCAAGCTCAAAGCGCTGATGCGCCACGACATGCTCGACGTTTACCCGCAACTCGGTGATGTCGAGATCGCGCACGCCTGGGCTGGCACGATGGCCTATGCGGTGCACAAGATGCCGCAGATCGGCGAGCTCGCGCCCGGCTATTGGCTGGCAAGCGCGTTCGGCGGGCATGGGCTCAACACGACCGCGATGGCCGGCGAGATGATCGCGCGCGCGATCCTCGATGGCGACGATCGCTGGCGGCTGTTCTCGTCCTACGAGTTGGTCTGGGCCGGCGGAAAGGCCGGGCGCATGGCGGCGCAGGCGATCTACTGGTCGATGCAGGCGCGCGATTCCCTGCAGGAGAAAATCGCGCGCTATCGCGACGAGGCGCGGCGCGAAGCCGACGCGCGCCATGCCAGATGGGACGCCGACAAGGCGGCGCGCATTGCCGCGCAGGCCGCGCTGCGTGCCGAGGAGGAGGCGCGGCATATCGCCGAGGCGGAAGCAAAGCGCGTCGCCGCGCTCAAGGCCGCGCAGCTCGCGGCCGAGCGGGCCAGGCAGCGCGAGGATCGGCTGAAAAAAGAAGAGCAGGCAAGACAAGTCGCCGCGGCCGCAGAACGCGCCGCGGACGAAGCCCGTAGGGCGACTGAGGACATCGAGCGCGCCGCGGCCGAGAAATTCGTGCGCGATGCCGCAAATGCGCTCGCGCGGCAGATCGAGGAACACAAGGCGCTCACCGCCGTGGTGACGCCCGCGTCCGCCGGAGAGGAATCCGGGATGGCAGAGACTGCCATTAGCGCATCCGACTCTCCGCCCGGCAACGTCGAGGCGACCGCACAGGCGGTCGAACCACGGCCGCCGGACAGCGGACATGCCCCGACGCTCGAGGAGGCGATGTCGGCGCCGGCTCCGGTTGCCGAACTGTTCGACCCAGGCCGCAAAGGGACGACGCGCAAACCACGCAAGAAGAAAGACGACGCGCCTGCGGGCTGAAGTCTATACGTCGCGGTCGCCTGCAAGATCGGCGAGGTCCGCCCGGTACTCCAGGACGTCGCCCGGCTGGCATTCGAGCACCGCGCAGATGCGCGCCAGCGTGTCGAAACGCACGCCCTTGACCTTGCCGGATTTCAGCAAAGAAACATTTTGCTCCGTGATGCCAATGCGCTCGGCGAGTTCTTTCGAGCGCATCTTGCGCCGCGCGAGCATCACATCGAGATTGACGATGATGGGCACGAGACCTCGATCAGTCATCAGTGAGGATTGAATCGGTAGGACAAGCCTGCGCGAACGGCGTGGATGGCAAGCCTGTTGTCGTCGGTCGCGCCGAGGTCGGCCAACGCGGCCGGGTTGGGATTGGTCGAACTCACGCGGCCCAAGTCGGTATAGCGATATTCCAGGCGCGTTGACCAATTGCCATAGACCATCCGCTCGATCCCGGCGCCTACGGTCCAGCCGGTGCGCCAGCCATTGAGCGTATCGAGCGGCGGCGTCGTGACGTGGCCGAAAGCAACGCCACCGGTGGCGTAGATCATCCACTGATCGATGGCGAAGCCGAGCCGGCCGCGCACCGAGGCCAGCGTGTCGGTCTTGACGTTGAAGAAATAATTCTGGCCGAAGGCGTTGATCGTGGTGAGGCCGTTGACGTTGGCGGCCTCGGCGTCGCCCTCGACGCCAAGAACGACGGAATTGATCTGATAGTTGTAGCCGACATGGCCGCCGCCCAGCACGCCGCGCGGATCGATCGTGTAGGGAACGACGGGGAAGAATGTGCCGCCGGCGTTTTGCGTGCCGCTTGAACTGCCCCAGCCATAGCCGATCTGGCCGCCGAGATAAAATCCGCTCCAGTCATAGCCGGCGAGGGGGGCCGGAGGCGGCGCCTTGAAGGTCGGACGCGCGTTCGGGATGTCAGCCGCATTCGCGGCCGGTACGGCCAACGAAGACACCAAAGCCAAAACAACAACGATTCTACGCATGACGTCCTCCGGTGGGTGCGGGAAGAGTGAAGTGCTTCATATGATCTGCCTGTGCTCCTCGGCGATGCGCGCGGCCTCGGCCATCGCCCAGGCGATCGCCAGCAGCAGCAATCCGAACAGCAGGAATGTGAGGTCGGTGGTGGTGACGGCCGGCAGTCTCGATTTGGCGTTCGGCTGATCGATCGAGAGCGCGAGAAACAGTCCCTGTATCGACAGCGGACGCGCGATTGCGCCGATGATGGTTGCCCAGGCGATATGTTTGAGGCGGCGCGCCGCGCGGAGCGTCAGCACCTCACCGGCGGCATATTGGCCGAACAGGCATCGGATTTCGTAAAGCCCGTAGAGGAACAGACCGATCGGTGCAGCAAGCACGGCAAAGCCGAGCAGCCGCGCACGCGGCGTTATCTCGGTGAGCCCGAACGGCATAACCTCGGGCAAAAAGGCGGTTCGGGTCAGCGCCGGAAGGAGAAAAACCACGACCGCCAAGGCCACCAGGGCGACCATGGCCACCGTCACGGCGACGACCATCGCGCGGGACACGGCGCGCAGCCGTGCGAACGGATCCGACGGCGGTGGTGGCTCGGTCATCGATCGGAGTCTCTTGAGGTGGGTCGCCATGCGCTCGCTCACACGAAGCCTTTGTTCTCTTCGGCGAGGTGTGCGGCCTCACGCATGACGGTGGCGGCCGCAAACAGCACGCCGCCGACGATCAGCGCGAAGTAGTCGTTGATCGAGAAGGCGATCGTGATCGCGCGCTGGCCCGGCGGGTTGCCGAGCGAGAGGGCGGCCGAGAAACCCGCCGCAGTGAGCGGGCCGAGCGGCGCTTGCGCGAGCACTGTGGCGGCGAAGGTTTGCAGATATCGCGCGGCATGCGCGGTGAAAATCTCGCCGCGGGCGAACTCCCCGAACATGCGACGCGCCGCGAGCAGACCGTAGATCATGACCCCGACCGGAATCGCGAGGGCGATGCCGGCGACCGCCTGGCCGAGTGGCGTAATCGGCAGGACAGCGCCGACCTGCCCGAGTTTTACGAGCGCGATATTGCGCGTCCAATCCTGGATCAACACGGCGGCGACAGTCAGGATCGCGACGAGCGCAATCCCGACGCTCGTCACGGTTTCCATCAGCCGCGACAAGCGGGCAAGACGGCTCAGTGCGGCGGAGGGTAGGCTCAAATCGGCGCTGGGCATGGCCACTCTTGTTCCTTTCGCATTTGATAAAATTATCGTAATACGATAATAAATCATAGTCAAGCGAGGGGCGCATGCGGGATTTTGTGCGTTTTATTGGCTCCGCGATTGTCTGCGCTGCGCTCTGGGGCCCGTTGGCGGGGTGCGGACACATGCCGGTGACGTCGATGGTGAAATTGGCGCGCGTGGATTTCACTGCGACCGATCCGGCCGGATTGCGCGCGGCGGTGAAGCTTCCCGCAACCGTGAAGCCGCTGCACGATCAGATGCGGCTGCGAGTGACCGTCAGGCTCGCGAGCGGAAAGGAAGAGAGCCAGGATTTCCGCCTGACCGAGATATCCGACCCATCCGATGTTTCGCTGCTGCGTGACGAGATCGAAGCCGGCACACACGTGTTTGCCTATCGGCTCGAACCCGCGGAGGCCGCGCGGCTTGCGCAGTTTCGCGATGCCCTCAAGCAACAGCAGACGGCGAGCGGAGGTCGCGGCGGTGCGCTGACGCTTTCGATCGCGCCCGAGATCTGCCGCGAGGGCGAATTCCCAGCCGGCCCGGTATTGTTCACGACCTATCTTCGCACCGCCGAAACCGGCGGCTATGTGCCGCTGGCCCGCGATGTCGACATGCGGGGTGTTTTGCGCGAGCGCGATCTCGCCGCGCAGATGCCGGCGTGCCGCTAACCTCCCAAGAGAGAGGGCGGTTGCGGGGTCAGCCGCCGGGGCGGCGACGGATGCCGGCGGGGAGCTTGCGGTAGGCGAAGTCGGCCGGGTCCGCGAGGTTCATGCCCGGCGCCGCGCAGGTGATGATGTCTGCGGCGATCGGCTGAAAGCCGGCGCGAAAATGCACCGAGCTTTTCAGCGCGACGATCTTCCGCTCGCGCGGATCGATGCCGACATGGGAAAAAGTCTCGGTGTGGATCGGCTGCTGGCGGATGCTCGCGACCAGCACCTCGACGCCGTTCTGCCGCAGCACCGCGGTCTTGCCCATCTGCGCGATGTTCGAGCGCATCATCGGCGAGGTGCCCTTGAATGCGCCGTCACTGAGCGCGATCACAGTCCATGGGCCCGGCTGCGGCGTCTGACCGTCGCCCGACAGGCCGCCGCCGATCGGCGCATTGAGAATGGCGCCGACGCCGGCCGCATGCGCGGCGGCGGCGACACTTGGGTCATGCACGATGCCGACGACCGCGCTTTGCGCGCCTTGCGCCAGCAATTCGGCGATGATGCCGGTGGTGTTCGAGGGCGACCCGGCGCCGGGATTGTCCTGCGTGTCGGCGAGGATCACCGGCTTGCCGGCGTTGGCGGATATCCGCAGCGCATTCGCGACCGCTTCGGCGACCGGCTGCACGCGTTGGGCGGCGAAGGCCGGCTCGGCTGCGATCACCGCGTCGGCCAGCCGATCGACCGCGCGTTGTACCGTCGTCTGGTCGGCGCCGTATCCGAACACGGCGGGACCGCAGTCGGCGATGTCGGCGGGCGGAAAGCCGGGCGTGAAGTTGAGATGCACGCCGGTCTCGGCTTCGATCGCCTCAAGCTGCTGGTAAAGCTCCCGGGCGGGCGAGATCATCGAGCATCCGGCCGTGACCGGAATGAGGAACGGCATGCGCCGCATCGCCTTCGCCGGGTTGAGTCCCCATGACAGCGCGCGGTCGAGCCAGCGCGCGACGCGCGCACCGGTCTCGCCCCAATCGACGTGCGGATAGGTGCGATAGGCCGAAAGAAGATTGGCCTTCAGCATCGCGTCCGACATATTGACGTGCAGATCGAGCGTTCCGACGATCGGCACGTTCGGTCCGACGACGGCGCGGACACGGCGCAGCAGCTCGCCCTCGGCATCGTCATAGCCGTCCGCCACCATCGCGCCGTGCAACTCGATGAAGATCACGTCGGCGCCGCTGCGCCGAAAGCCGTCCACCAAAGTGGCGCTCATGCGCTCGAAGGCCTGCGCCGTGACGGCGCCGGCCGGCTGCGCCATGGTCCATGCGATCGGGATGACGGTGTGGCCGGCCTCGCGCACCGCATCAACGAACCACGAGGTGGCAAGGTTCAGCCCCTTGAGGGTCTCGAGCATCGCCTCGCCCTCGCAGGCGCCCGGCCATGCGCCGGTGCGGGCAAAGTCGTCCCAGGTGGTCGGCGTGTCGATGAAGGTTGCGCTCTCGTGCAGGAAGCCGCCGACCGCGATGCGAAGAGGCATGG
>JBBWZU010000800.1:0-14156 GCA_039649225.1 Hyphomicrobiales bacterium
CCTCATCGAGCGTGCCGCTGCCGAGCATGATGTCGAAGCGCGCAGCGATGCGGCGGCGCAACTCGTCGCGTTCGGGCGCAAGAAACACTTTTGTGGCCCGTGACGCATCGAGCAGAGGCGGCAGCCCGTCGCGATGCCAGTCGGCGAGCGGACGTCCCGTTGCCTCCAGCACCTCCAGCGCGCGCGCAATGCGGGTACGATCGGCCGGCTTTAATTGCGTTGCCGGATCGCGCGCCAGCAGTTCGGCATGCAGCGCCTCCGGTCCCTCGGCCTCCATGCGCGCACGGATGCGGGCCCGAATATCCTCCGGGATCGGCGGCACGGCCGAAAGCCCCTGCGTCAGCGCCTTGAAGTAGAGCCCGGTGCCGCCAACCAGGATCGGCACCCGGCCGGCGGCCCGCGCCTCATCGAGCACCGGCTGCACGTCGGCGAGCCAGCGTCCGACCGAATAGTTCTCCGCCGCATCCACATGGCCGTAAAGCCGATGCGGCGCGCGCGCCTCTTCCTCCACGGTCGGCCGCGCCGTGATGACGCGCAGGTCGCGATAGACCTGCATCGAGTCCGCGTTGATCACGATGCCGGAAAGCCGCTCGGCCAAGGCCAGCGCCAAGGCCGACTTGCCGCTGGCGGTCGGCCCTGCGAGCAAAATTGCATCCTGTTTGAGCATATTCGCCGTCATTGCACGTAGTCACCGTGCGGGAAAACTATTCCAATGAAGCAGCCGGTCGTATCCTGCAATCCCGACGTGATGGGCGGCGCCGCGGTGTTCGCCAACACGCGCGTTCCGGTGCAGACATTGCTGGATTACCTTGAAGCGGGCGATCCGATTGACGAGTTTCTCGCAGGCTTTCCGTCGGTCACGCGCGAGCAGGTGATCGCCTTCCTGACGCCATAGGGCGGGCAAAAGGCGTACCCGGATCGGCGCTTCGCGCCGTCCGGGCACAGGCTGCGCGCCGTGCCTGCCAGCTTCCTTATCGCCGTCGTGTGGCGCGATGGCGGGCGCGCTTGGTCCCCGCCTTCGCGGGACAAGCTTTGCCCGCCCTACGCATTGCGGTATGCAAACCGCATGACTCACGTCGCAACTCTCATATCCAATCCGGCACGGCCTGCGCTCGACGACGCCCATGTCGCCGTCGCGGTCGGTGTGCTGGCGACCGCGCAGGCCCCGCGCGTGCTCGATCCCGGCATTGCGGTCGACATTCCCTTTACGCCGGGTGGCGCGGACGACAAAGCAGTTGCTGAACGCCTGCGTGCGGCTCTCAAGGACGTGGCGATCGATGTGGTCGTGCAGCCGCTGGCCGCGCGACGCAAGCGCCTGTTCGTCGCCGACATGGATTCCACCATGATCGGGCAGGAATGCATCGACGAATTGGCCGATCTGGTCGGGCTGAAGGAGCACGTCGCGGCGATCACCGAGCGGGCGATGCGGGGCGAGATCGCGTTCGAGCCGGCGCTGCGCGAGCGCGTCGCATTGCTGAAGGGCTTGCCGGCATCCGTCGTGGAGGATGTGATCGCCAAGCGGATCACGCTGACGCCGGGCGGGCGCGAGTTGGTCAACACCATGCGACGGCATGGCGCCTATACGTGTCTTGTCTCCGGCGGCTTCACGCTGTTCACCGCTCCCCTTTCGAGGACGATCGGCTTTGACGAAGACCGCGGCAACACCTTGATGATCGAAGACGGCAAGTTCAGCGGCCGCGTCGCCGAGCCGATCCTCGGCCGCGAGGCCAAGCTCGCAACGCTGGTCGAATTGCGCGAGCGTTTCGGCCTATCGGCGCAAGACACCCTGGCGATCGGCGACGGCGCGAACGATCTGGCGATGATCGAAGCGGCCGGCCTTGGCGTCGCGTATCATGCCAAGCCGAAGGTCGCGGCCGCCGCGCATGCGCGCATCGACCACGGCGATCTTACTGCACTGCTCTACTGCCAAGGCTATGCGCGGGCCGCGTTCGCGGCTTGAGACGTCCCAGCAGAAACGCGCCGATCGCGAGCGCCTGCACGATGGCGGCCGCACCGAACAGATAGGGCGATGCGCCGGCGTTCAGGGCCTGCGGGGCGAATTCGCGGATCAATCCGAATGCCGCGGGCGCGAACGCATAGGTCGCCTGCCCGATCGCCAAATTGAGCGCGACCACGCGCGGAACGTCGTCCTTGACGAACTCCACTTGCGCGATCAGCGGCGGCAGCGAGGTCGCGTTGCCGATCCCGACGCCGAACAGCAGCACGCCGGCAAGCAGCAGCGGCACGCTGGTGCCCGCCGCCATGATCAGGGCGACGGAACCCGCGATTTGCACCGCGTAACTGACGCACGACACCAGCCGCCGATCGGCGCCGGCCGGCATCAACCAGCCGACCAGCGTGCGTCCGCCGATCGCCGCCGCCGTCGCGGCGCCCAGCGCAATGCCGGCCCATTGCGAGCCGAGCGCCGGCACCAGCAGCGAGAACAAATGCGCGATCAGGCCGATCTGCGCGAACAGTCCGAGTGCCGCCCCGGCGGCGAGCGTGATGAATCGGACGTCGCGCCAGAGCAAGGCGCCCGGAAGCGGTCTCGCATCCGGCGAGGTGACGGACGCCGCCGGCGCGCCGGGCGCATCGCCGTCCGGCGTCAGCCCCATGTCCTGCGGGGTGCGGGAGAACAGCCGGTCGGCCAGCACCCACAGGGTCAGCGCCATGACTAGGCCAATGGAGGCTGCCGCCACGGGAAATCCCAGCAGCGCGATCGCCGCCACCCACAGCGGCGAAAAGATCACGCCGCCGATGCTCGCGCCGTTGTAGGCCATCGCCAGCGCCGCCGGCCGCGTGCGCACGAACCAGGGCGAGACCACGGCGTTCACGGCGGCACCGCCGAGCGCCGCCCAGCCGGCGCCGCTGAGGACCGTGGCGGCGAAAAGCTGCCACGGCGCAACCGCGGCGGCCCAGCCGAACACACCGAGGCCCAGCGCCAGCCCCGCCGCCTTGGTGACGGCCGGCAAGCCGAAACGCCGGTAGAGCGCCGGCAGATTGGCGACGACCGCCGCGCCGATCAGGAAATGCGCCGTGACGGCGGCCGAGACCAGCGCCAACGACCAGCCACGCGCCTCACGCACGGCATGCAGGTAGACCGGCGGGCCGTAGAAGCCGAGACCCCACCCGAACACGGCCAGCACGAACGCCGCGCCGACCACCCGCCATCCGTAGAAATTCCGCACGTTTTGTCCCTCGCCCATCGCGGCACCATGACGGAACGCGAGCGCGAACGTTACGGCCAAAGCCGAAGCATCGCGATGCTCGTGTCGGCGGGACTTAGGCAGGAAGAAACGATTCGCGGCTTTGCGAAAATTGCTCAATCGACAAGCCGCACGCGTCAGCTAGGTGGAGCGAAGACTGTGGCGTTCAGCCGACCTTCACGTCTTCCCAAAAGCCGAAACGCCCGGCAACCTGCGCCATCGAGGGCCGCGGCGCCTCGTAGAGCCAGGCGGCGCGCGGGTGGCGCTTGCCGTCGACGACCACGTCGTAGAACTGGACGCCATGCGGACATTCAAGGTCCTTGGGCGTGCGCTCGGCCTTCTGCAGGAATTCGGCGCGGACGGCGGGACTTGGGAAATATTCGTAACCGCCGACCGAAACGATATCGTCGCTGTCGGCAATGACGGTTCCGTTCAGGGTCGCCTTCATGGTGTCCTCGCAAAATATTATGCGGATCAAATATGTGCCGGGCGCGGCCCCGCAACGCCGTTCACGAAAAGTTATCCGCGCAACCCGCTGGTCGCGATGCCCTTCATGATGTGCCGGCGCAGCAGCGCGAACACGATCAGCATCGGCATGATGCTGATGACCGCGCCCGCGGAAATCGGCCCGTATTCGATGAAGAACTGGCGCTGATAGGTCGCAAGACCCAGCTCGGTCGTGTACATGTCCTTGGTCGTCACCACGACCAGCGGCCAGATGAAGTTCGCCCAGGCTTCCGAGAATGCGAATACGCCGAGCGCCATCAGGCCCGACTTGCTCAAGGCCAGCACCACGCGCACGTAGATCCAGAACTCGTTGGCGCCGTCGATGCGCGCGGCCTCGAGCAACTCGTCAGGAATAGCCATGATGACCTGGCGCATGAAGAACACGCCGAACGTCATGATGACGAACGGAAACACCAGCGAGAGATAGCTGTCCATCATCTTCACGCCGAATACCATCAGGTATAGCGGGATGATATAGACCTCGAGCGGGATGATGGCGGTCGCCAGGATGATGGCGAACAGCACGCCGCGCCCGGGAAACCGGTATTTGGCGAAGATGAAACCCGCGAGCGAGGACGTGAACAGGATCGCCGCCATGGATGACAAAGCGATCACCAGCGAATTGAAGATGTAACGCAGAAAATTCTCTTCGGCGAGAATGCGGTGGAAGTGATCGAGCGTCGGCTGCTCGGGGAGAATATGCGGCGGCCAGGCATTGATCTCGGGGTTGGGCTTCAGCGCCGTCATCAGCACCCAGAAGAACGGCGTGACCGCCAGTACCGCCATGAGGGTGCACACGACGTACGCAATGATGACGATCGGGCGTTCTTTGAACATCAAAGCATGATCCCGAAAAGTGGGCACCGGTTTTCGGACAAGATCATGCTCATCGCAGGGCTGCCTTGTCGCGGAACAGCGTGAACTGGATGAACACCAGCGTCAGCACGAACAGCAGCAACACCACCGACTGCGCGCCCGCATAGCCCATGCGGTAGAACACGAAGGCGTTCTGGTATATCTCGCCGATCACGACCTTGAAGTCATAGGCCGGCGCGCCCTGCGCCGAGGCGGTCAACACATAGACCGGCGCGAACACGTTGAAGAAGATGATTGTCGCGATGATGACGGTGAACAGGATGATCGGCTTCATCATCGGAATGACGATGTAGATCAGCCGTTGCCATGGTGTCGCGCCGTCAAGCTCGGCGGCCTCCATCAATTCGTCCGGAATGTTGCGCAGGCCAACGCCGAACACGACGACGAAGTAGCCGAGCATCTTCCACACCGAGACCAGCACGATCGCGTAGATGATGACATGCTCGTCCTGCAGCCAGGCGAGCTTGGGCAGCCCGATCGAGTCCAGGCCATAGTTCAATATCCCGTGGACCGGATCAAAGATCCATTTCCAGATCACCGAGGCCGGCACCCACGGCGTCACCACCGGAATGTAGAGCAGCAGCTCGTAGACCGGCGCGACCTTCTCGATCGAGCGCAACAGCACCGCGACCGCGAAGGCCAGCACCAGCGTGATCACCGTCGCCATGACGCAGAACTGCAGCGTGTTGATGAGCGCGGTGTGGAACGCCTCGTCTTCCAAAAGGCGCCAGTAATTGTCGAACCCGATGAACGGCCGGTTCCGCTGCGTCGGATGATAGCGGTAGAACGAGAGCCGGATCGTCTCGAGGATCGGGTAGACGCGGATGATGCAGAACAGCGCGAACACCGGCCCGAGCGCGAGCAGTACCCAGAGCAAATGATCGCGCTTGATGGAGTCGCGAAACTCCTGGAAGCGCGCGCCAAGATTGCCGCGCACCACAATATCGTTATGAGACACCGGCATCAGTCTGAATAGATGCCGTTATCCTTGAGGATCTTCACGGCGGTATCGTGCGCCCGCATCATCACCTTCTTGGCGCCGTCGATGTTGCCGGCGAGCGAGGCGTCGCGGAACGCATTCTGGATCACTTCGCCGACGCGCGTGGTCATCTCCTCGTAGGCGGTGTTCGGCGCCTCGATGTAGAGCGTGAGCCCGGCCGGCGGCGCGGTCATTTCGGCAAAGCGCGGCTCCTTGGCAAGCACCGCCGAATAGTCGCGATCATGGCGGATCGGCACCCAACCGGAGCCGTCGAGCACGTTATTTACGATCGCCGGCTCCTGCAGGATCCGGATGAAGTCCCATGCGGCGTCCTTCAGCTTCGAGTCCTTGTTGACCGACAGGATCTCCAGGTTGTTGTAGGCGCCCCACGCCTTGTCGCGCGGCACCGGCACGATGCCGAATTTCACATCAGGCCCGTTCTTCTTGACGAACGGGATCACCCAGCTCTCGCGCGCGAACATGGAGGCAGCGCCCGACGCGAAGCCCTGCGCGTCGTGCTTGAGCGCCCAGTCGTCGGATTTCTTCGCGCCATGCAGGTGCTCGACATGGTCGAGCAGCACGCGCGCCGCCGCATCGATGTTTTTCGCGATGGTGACCCGGACGGTGCCGGGCTTCTTGCCGGGCTCGAACATCTGCTCGCCGGCAAGCTGGTAATAGAAATAGCCGAACTTCTGCGTGCCGCCCGAGGGGCCGGTGAGCCGCAATGAAATGCCGGCGCGCGTGACCTCGCCTTTGTCGTTCTTCTGCGTCAGCTTCTCGGCGTATTGCCAGATGTCCGCATAGGTCTTCGGCGGCCCGTCGAGCCTGGCGGCTTTCAGATGATCGGTGTTGTAGAACAGGCCGTTGCGGCCGGACCACCACGGCATGCCCCAGGGCTTGCCGTCGCGCGTCAGGATCTCCTTGAAGACGGGATCGATGATTTTCGGATCGTTGATGTCCTTGGCAAGATCGGCCGGCACGTCGGCGAGATTGCCGCCCTCGTAGTAGCGCGGAAAGATGAAATCATGCAGCGCCAGGATGTCCGGGCCGCTGCCGGCCGGCACCGAGACCGCAAGCTTGGCCTCGAACTCGCGCAATTCGAAGGTCAAGATTTCAACATCGACGTTCGGCCATTTCTTCTTGAACTCGGCCTGCCCGAGCTTGAACGCATCGAGCGTCTCCGGATAGCCGAGCCAGATCGAGATCTTGCCCTTGGTCTTCTCGTCGGCGGCCCCGAGCTGAACCGACAGCAGCAGGCATGCCGCAGCGATCATCAAGCGCTTGAACATCGAAATCCTCCCCGGGAAATTTTCTGCCGCAAAGTCGCTGGCCCGGGAACCCAAGTCAACTGCAAGGCCGTCCGCGGTGATGCCATCGCAGACGCTGCTCAGCCGCCTGCCTCGCGGTGCGGTTGCGCAGGCGGCGCATGCGCGCGGGTCTTGGGCGCCACTTGTTCCGGCGGCGCCGACACCAGGATTCCGACGATCGCGCAGACCAGAAACACGCTGAGTCGTTCGGCAAACGCGAGGCCATGCATGAACAGGCGCCCGGGCGGCGCCGACAGGCAGATCGCCAAAATCGACGCGGCCAGCGCGAAGACCCCCGGCCCGAGCCCTCCGGCGCGGGCCGCGACCGCGACGGCCGCTATGTAGAGAAGCATGCGCGGCACCGGGAACCCGAACGCCAGCAGCAGATACGTCATCGCGAAGGTTGCCCCGACCGCGGCTATCGCCGCGCCATATCGCCTGGCGTCGTTCCAGAGCGCTCCCCGCGGACCGTCGAGCAAACGCGATATTTGCGACATAGCGGCTGCGGCCCTGTCGCGGCCGTAACCTGTTGCATCGGCGATGCTGGCGGCAAGAGATGGTGGTTCCGGGCTTTCCTTGCGCAGCAACCGGCCGACCGCGCGGATCGGATAGGAATAGCGCCACGACCGCGAGCGGTAGATCAGATCAATCCGCGCCTCCAGCGCCGCGACGGTCTCGGTGCGCGCGCCCCGCCCCGACGCGCATTCGGGAATCGGCACAAGCCGCTGCGACCTCAGCGCGCGGCCATAGACCGCAAGCCGGCGGCCGGAACTCAACGATTGCAACTCGTTCTCGCGTTTCAGCCATCCGGCGATCTCATCGGCGCTGACGCCAAGACCGTGGCGGGCACACAACACCTCGATCAGATCCGTGATGCTCACGGCCTCGCGCTCGAAACCCGCGATGCCGCAGAGCGACGCGACAATCGAACGCGTGACCACCCAGCCGAGCGGAATGGCGCGATCGACGCGCCATTCCATATCGATCTGAACCAGTCCGCCATCCGCCTCGACCAGGTTGAACGGCGTCGCGTCGAGGAAATCTCCCGGGAGCGAGAAGTCGGCCAGACGCGTGCCGGAGGCCGGCATTGCGTTCACCTTGAGGAAGTCGAACCACGGCGCCAGCGCCGCGACAATTGCCGCTGCGTCGCCGCGGCGCGCCCGCGCAAAGCTCAAGGCACCGAGCGCAAGAGGTCCGGGCACGTAGGCACGCTCATCCGCGACATTCTCCAGCATGCTGCCATCAGCAAGACGGCGGCGCCCTTCCCGCTGCGGACAAAGCCGCACCTTCCGCACACATATCGTATCGCCAATGCGCACGAAGCGGGTCTCGATCGCGAACTCCGCATCGCGCTGCGCCGCGAACGCGACCGCCAGCACGTCATCGCAGGCGATGGACTCCCGCGCCGCGATGACCAGGAACGAATTGCTCAGGTCGCCGAGCACGCCATTGCGCGCCGCTTCGCGCGCGACCAGCGCTTCATCGAACAGCCGGTGTGAAGCGCCGCCGTAGTCGCGCGCCTGCAAACAGGCAAGCGTTCCGGCGGCATCGAATTGCGGATCATCGAGCGCCGCATCGGTCAGCACAATGCGTGGCAGCTTGTAGTCCGGGAACGGATAGAAAAATTTGATTTCAGGCAATCCCGCGTCGCGGATGCGACCGGCAAGCTCCGCGCGACCGAATGTGCGTGGTGAGCGGTCGCCGTAAAGCCCTTGAAGACCGTGGAACGGAATGCCGACATGATCCTCGGCGCAGCCGTTGAAATATTTCAGCCCAAGCTTGTTCTCGATCGCCACGACCAGCCGTCCGGTCGGCGCCAGAAGTCCTGTCGCGTGGCGCAGGACATCGGCGATCGAGTCAGCGGCATTCGAAAATACCGGCGCGTATTCCAGAACACCGACCAGCAGCACCCAGTCGAACGGCAAGGCCGCTCCATAGCGCAAGAAATCGTCGGCGATGACCATGACATTCGGCAAGTCGCGGCAACGTTCGGCGGCAATTCTGGCGCGCGGCCATGCGCCTTCGATCGCCGTGACGTCGGCGCCGATTTCGCCGAGATGGCGCGTAACGGCGCCACAGCCGCAGCCGAGTTCGAGCACCCGGTCGCCGCGCCTGATGCCGAGCGGCCGCACGATGCAGTGGCGTTGGCGGCTGAGGTGATATTCGGACGGCCAGTCCGTGATCGCACCGGCAAGCTCGTTGGAAAACGTGCCGCGGTCGCGCGCGCCGCGCACAATCTTGTAGATGCGCCGCTCGGCCTGCGCGCCGTCGCTATACGCAAAGGTGCCGCCCCCGGCGCGGCGGAACAGATTGAGCGATGGATCGCGGAAATATCCGGCCGGCACGTCAGCCGGTTCATTGCGGCGTCCCGCGGGAGCATCCAGCATGGGCAAACCTCACTGGCCGCCGGACAGGTCCGGCACGCCAAATTCGATTCACCCCGCTTGACGAGAAACCTCCCCGCCGCGTGGCGGGGAGCAGAGCTCAAGATCTACTGCAGCGTCAGCGCAACGAAGCGCACGTCGCCTTCGGTGTTCGCAACCAAAAGCAGCGCGGTCTTCTTGCCTTCCTTCTTGAGCTGGTCGATGCGCTTTTGCACGTCGGCGGCGGTCGCAACTTCCTCGTCGGTCACCTTGACGATGACGTCGCCGACATTGAGCCGCTTCTCGGAGGCGGCCGAATTCGCATCCACCGCCGTGATCACGACGCCCTTCACGGCTTCCTTGATCTTGTGCTTCTTGCGCAGCTCGTCGCTCATGTTCGAGAGGCTGAGGCCGAGCGCCTTCTGCACCACCGACTTGTCCTCGACCGGTGCATCGGTCTTCACCGAGGCCTGCTGCGGCACATCCTCAAGGCGGCCAAGCCGCACGGTCTTGGTCTCTTCCTTGCCCTTGCGGATCACGATCACCGGCACATCCTTGCCGATCGGCGTATCGCCGACGATCTTGGGCAGGTCGCGCATCTCCTTGATGTCCTTGCCGTCGAACTTGACGATCACGTCGCCCGGTTCGATGCCGGCCGGTTTCGCCGGACCTTTGTCGTCGATGCCGGCGACAAGCGCGCCGCGCACCGGCTTGATGCCAAGGCTTTCGGCGATGTCGTCGGTGACCTGCTGGATGCGCACGCCGAGCCAGCCGCGCCGCACTTCCTTGAACTCGCGCAACTGGTCGATCACCGCGACCGCGGTTGCCGACGGCACCGCAAAGCCGATGCCGATCGAGCCGCCCGAGGGCGAGATGATCGCGGTGTTCACGCCCACCACCTGGCCGTCAAGGTTGAACAGCGGGCCGCCCGAATTGCCGCGGTTAATCGCAGCGTCGGTCTGGATGTAGTTGTCGTAGGGCCCGGAATTGATGTCGCGGTTGCGCGCCGACACGATGCCGGCCGTGACGGTGCCGCCGAGGCTGAACGGATTGCCGATCGCGATCACCCACTCGCCGAGGCGCAGCTTTTCGGAGTTGCCGAACTTCACTGCCTTGAGCGGCTTGTCGGGCTTCACTTTCAGGACCGCGAGGTCGGTCTTGGAATCCTTGCCGATCAGCTCGGCCTTGAGCTTGGAGCCGTCGTTGAAGATGACGGTGATCTCGTCGGCATCGGCGATGACGTGATTGTTGGTGACCACGATGCCGTCCGCGTCGATGACGAAACCGGAGCCGAGCGAATTCACCCGCCGCGGCGAACGATCGCCGCCCTTGGGGTCGCCTTGGCCGCGGCGGTTCTTGAAGAACTCGTCGAAGAATTCCTCGAACGGCGATCCGGGCGGAAGCTGCCCTTGCCGGCCGTCCGGGCCTGGGGTCGGTCCGCTCCCGGGCCCCTGCCGGCTTTCCGGTCCAGTGCGGCCGGGGCCGCCGGCCGCCACGGTCTGCGAGGTGGAGATGTTGACCACCGCATCGATGACGGCTTCGGCGACGTCGGCGATGTTGTCGGGACCGCGCGCAGCGGCCGGCGTCGCGAGCAGCGGCAGCGCCAGCGCGGCGGCAGCGGCCATCGCGAGGGCCGGTCGGCGGGCGGAATTCACAAGGTGGATGAAGGTGCCGGCCATGGGCGTCGAAGCTCCAAAGAGAAAATGAGTCGCAGAACAGTGCCCCCGCTCTGTGTTGCGCGCAAGGGTGGCGTCGTTGCGGGCACTAGGCGAGCGGAATCGGGCGGAAACGCGGCTGAAAGCGGACGCCGCAAGCACGGGAGCGTGACCGGGTTACCGATCCCGGGTGACGTGCGGGGAACGGCCTATCCCCGCATGAACCAGACCAGAATGACCCCGATGGCGGCCGACGCGATCCCGACAATGCGCAGCACGTTGTCCGGGGTCTCCAGCACATGCGCCATGGCGTTCTTCGCCGCGCCCGGACTGGCGGCAAAGATCAGCCCCTCGATGACGAACACGAGGCCGAGCGCGACGAGGAAATCCGTCATGGAAGGGCAACCGGTAAAGCGCCGCGGCGAGAGGCCGCGGCGCGAAGCTTCACGAAACGGCGCCACCCTATCATCAATTCGCGCGCCGCATGTCTTCAGCTCTATTTTGCCGGTTCCGGACGCGCCTTGCCGGACGGATTGCCAAAATAGCGGAAGAAGTCGGAATCGGGACGCAGCACCATGCGGGTATCGCCGTGCTTGAGCCCGGACTTGTAAGCCTCCATCGAACGATAGAAGGAAAAGAAGTCCGCGTCCTTGCCGTAAGCCTCGGCGAAGATCCGGTTGCGCGTCGCGTCGCCTTCACCGCGGGTCTGCTCGGCCCTCGAGGTCGCATCCGCGATGAGCACCGTCACGTCGCGGTCGGCGCGCGCCTTGATCTCCTGAGCGCGCTGGGTGCCCTGGGACGAGAACTCCTGCGCCTCGCGCTGGCGATCGGTCTGCATCCGCTTGTAGACCGCCTGGCTGTTCTGCTCGGGCAGGTCGGCGCGGCGGATCCGCACGTCGATGACGACAATGCCGAAGGCCGCCGCCTCGCGGTCGAGCTGCTCGCGCACCTTCGCCATCAGCGAGGCGCGGTCATCACGCACCACATGGGTCAGCGTCGCCTCGCCGAGCACGCGGCGCAGCGCCGAGTTGAGCAGTGTCGAAAGCCGCTGGTTGGCGCCCTCGATCGAGCCGACCGCCTGATAGAATCTCAGCGCGTCCTTGATCTTGTAGCGCGCGAAGGCGTCGACCACGAGCCGCTTCTGATCCGACGCGATCACCTCTTGCGAGGCGTTCTCCAGGTCGAGGATGCGCTTGTCGAAGTAGATCACGTTGTCGATCAGCGGAATCTTGAAGTTCAATCCCGGTTCGGTCACCACGCGGATCGGATCACCGAGCCGGACCACGAGCGCGAGGCGGGTCTGATGGACGGTGAACAGCGATCCATAAGCGACGATCGCCAGGATGACGGCGAGAACGGCGGCGATGCCGCCTGCGACTCCGAGTTTCATGGGGTGCCTCCCGCCGTGGGCGTGCGCCGGAGCATTTCATTCAGCGGCAGGATCGGCACGACGTTGCCGCCAGCGTTACCGCCCGACTGCGAGGAATCGAGAATGATCTTGTCGGTCCCGCCGAACACGCTCTCCATCGTCTCCAGATAGATGCGCTGGCGGGTGATGTCCGGAGCATTCTTGTATTGCTCGAGCACCTGGCTGAAACGCGACGCCTGACCCTTGGCCTCGGCGACGGTCTGCTCGCGATAGGCTTCGGCGGCCTGCTTGATCTGCTCGCTGCGGCCGCGCGCATCGGGGAGAACGCGATTGGCGTAAGCCTGCGCCTCGTTCTGCGCGCTCTCGGCGCCGATGCGCGCCGCCTGCACCTCGCGGAAGGCATCGATCACCTGCGAGGGCGGATCGACCTTCTGCATTTGCACCTGGGTGATCTGGATACCCGACTGGTAGTTGTCGAGCGTCTTTTGCATCAGCTCGGTCACGGAGGTTTCGATCGTCTGCTTGGCGCTGGTGAGGATCGGCTGGATTTCCGAACGCCCGACCGCCTCGCGCATCGCGCTTTCGGCCACCGCCTTCACGGTGCCTTGCGGGTTTTGGATGTTGAACAGGAAGTCGCCGGCGCCGCCGACCTTGACCTGCCAGAACACCGTGAAATCGACATCGACGATGTTTTCATCGCCGGTCAGCATCAGGCTTTCTTCGGGCACGTCGCGCACCCGCGGACTGCCGCGGCGCGGGTCGTCGAGCAATTGCATGCCGATATGGATCGGCTGCACGGTCGTCACCTTGGGGGTCAGGACGGTCTCGACCGGATACGGCAGATGGTAATTGAGGCCAGGTGTGGCGTCGCGCGTGTACTTGCCGAAGCGCAGCACCACGCCGAGCTCGTCGGGCTCGACCTTGAAGAAGCCCGAGAAGCCCCAAACGACGACCGCGGCGAGCACGATCAGCAGGATGCCCCGGCCACCGAGATTGCCGCCCGGCAGCACCGTCTTGAGCTTGTCCTGGCCGCGGCGCAGCAGTTCCTCGAGGTCGGGCGGCGTCGGCCCGGACGATTGCGGTCCGGAGCCCCACGGCCCCTTCGACCCGCCCCCGCCACTGCCCCAGGGACCGCCGCCTTGATTGCTCCATGGCATCGAAATCTCTCCTGCCCGAATCCGACAAGACCGGGCGCGCTTGATAACGCGTTTGCTGGCAGCGTTATATGGGACACATCAGCCGCTTTCAACGCACCGCCGCGCTGCGGCCCAAGGTCGCGGAACGAAAAAACGCCAGATTTGGCTTACGTTTACGGCAAAACGCGGCGCTTAACCACGTTCACGTCCTGATATAAGTCACGACCTCGTATGGCGCATCGTCGTCCGGACCGGCCGAATGTGCAGTGCACGCGGATTGCCGCCAGACTGCGGGATCGATCGGCGGAAATACCGCATCGCCGTCGGCCGTAAGATGCACCCGCGTGATCTCGAGCCGTTGGGCGAGCGGCATCGCCTGCGCGTAAATGTCGGCCCCGCCGATCACCATGATGGCATCGACGCCGCGGCGCAGCGCATCGCCGCGCGCAGCATCCAGCGCGGCGTCGAGCGAGGGCGCAACCATCGCGCCGGCCAAGCTAAAATCCTTGTCGCGGCTGACCACGATATTGGTGCGGCCCGGCAGCGGCTTGATCGAGACCGACAGATAGGTCTTGCGTCCCATCACCACCGGCTTGCCAAGCGTGAGCCCGCGAAAATGGCGCATGTCGGACTTGAGCCGCCACGGCATGCCGCCGGCGCGGCCGATCACGCCGTTCTCGGCAATTGCGGCGATCAATACGATCTGCATCAAATGTCTTTCCGCGCGAGTTCTGCCAGCGCCGCGCCGCTGACGCGGC
>JBBWZU010000807.1:0-5258 GCA_039649225.1 Hyphomicrobiales bacterium
CGGCCTGCAGACCCGCGCGGATATCGTGTCGTTGGGCTTTGAAATCCTCGGCGTGTCCGTTCGCGGCGTCAAACCCTCGCCCGACACCGCGAAGGCGCTCGAAGCGGAAGCCCGCGAAGCGATCCTCAAGAATGCCGATGAGGCGATCCACGCGCGCCGCAACTTCGCGGTCGAGCAGGAGCGTGCCATCCGCGAGAGCGAGCTGGATACGGAGATCGCCGTCGAACGCAAGAAGCGGTCCATCCGCGAGACCCAGATGGATGCCGACGCGAGCGTGATGGCCAAGCAGAACGAGCTCCGCGAAGCCGGAATGGTCGCGGACATTGCGCTCGAGGACAAACGGAAAGGCTTCGTCACGCTCAACGCCGAGAACACCCGCGCCCTCGCCGACGCCGAGGCCTATCGGGTGGGGGCCTTGTTGAAGATCCTGGCAGGTGTGGATACCAAGGTGATCCAGGCCCTGACGGCAGCCGGCATGCAGCCGAACCAGCTTATCGCTCAGGCCTTCACCGGCCTTGCCGAAAGAGCCGAGCGGATCGGGCAGCTCAACGTTTCGCCCGACCTGCTGCAAACGCTGATCGAGAAGCCAACGACCGCAGGAGCGACCCGTGTCCGCTAGCTCCGATCGGAAGGTCATCCTGGTTACACGCGAGACCCGGCTCGCGGGCTTGATCGCCAGATACCACACGGCCGCGCAGGCGAGATTCTATGTGGAGCATCTGGGCGCCGACTTCACCGGCTACCAGAGAGAGCACGACGCGTATCTGGCGGCGAGGCGACGCACGATCGAGACCCTCGAGCAATGGGGACGATATCAGATCGTCGACCGGAGCTTTCTGCCGAATTTCATGTTCGGTCCGGCCGACATCGTGGTGGCGCTTGGACAGGACGGGCTCGTCGCCAACATCATGAAATATCTCGACGGCCATCCGCTGATCGGCGTCAATCCCGACAGCGGCCGCCACGACGGCGTGCTCCTGCCGTTCGTGCCATCGGATCTCGCGCTTCTGCTGCCGGATGTCGCGGCGGACAAACGCGCGTTCAAGAACGTAACGATGGCGAAGGCCACCCTGACGGACGGGCAGGCGCTTTACGCCGTCAACGACCTCTTCATCGGCGCGCGCTCGCACACATCCGCGCTCTACGAAATCCGAACCGGAACGCAACATGAGACACAATCATCGAGCGGGCTGATCGTCTCGACTGGCCTCGGCTCGACCGCATGGTTCAAGAGCATCGTTACCGGCTCACTCGCGATCGCCAAGGCGTTCGGCGAGCAGTCGCAGACCGCAGGCTATTCGTCGTGGGCATGGGACGCCGGGGAATTGCAGTTCGCGGTGCGCGAACCTTTTCCCAGCAAGACATCGCAGACCAAGCTGGTTTGCGGGCGCCTCACGAGGAGCGAAGGGCTGCGCCTTCGATCGCTGATGCCGGAGAATGGCGTCATTTTCAGCGACGGCATCGAGACGGATCGCATGGAATTCAATTCCGGAGCCGAGGCACAGATCACGGTGGCCGAGCGCCAGGGCAAGCTGGTCGTCTAAAAGCAGATGTCCGGTCAAACCGTCTCTCCCGCCGCCATACACGCGGCGCCGATTCCCTTGGGAAACTTGGCGCTGGCGGTCTCTGCGCCCTTGCCGAAACCCCTCCAACACGCCAATTTCAGGCCCCGGCGCGCGGACGCCGCCGGGCTGTGGGGCGCATGGTCCCGAAAAACAAGGTCCCGGACGTGATCCGGGGCGGATACTGGTTTTTGGAAATCATGCGCATCAGTAACCCGGTCCGGGTGCCGAGTGGGGTCGAATATGAAGGTTACAGTCGAGCGCGCCGCGCTCCTCAAATCGATCGGTCACGTTCACCGCGTGGTTGAGCGGCGCAACACGATTCCGATCCTGGCGAACATTTTGATCCGTGCCGACAAGGGCAAGCTGTCGCTCAAAGCCACCGATCTCGACCTCGAAGTGATCGAGACCATTCCGGCGGAGGTTTCTCCCTCCGGCTCGACCACGGTTCCGGCGCACATGATCTACGACATCGTGCGCAAGCTGCCCGAGGGTTCGCAGATCGTGCTCGACTCCTCCGGCGATCGCGCCTCGCTGACGATCCGCGCCGGGCGTTCGCGCTTCACGCTGCAGACCTTGCCCGAGAGCGATTTTCCCGATCTCGCCGCCGGCGATATGACGCACAAGTTCTCGCTGCCGGCAAAAGACCTCAAGCGGCTGATCGACAAGACGCAGTTCGCGATCTCGACCGAGGAGACGCGCTATTATCTCAACGGCATCTATCTGCACGTTGCGGGCGGTGACGCGGCGCAGAAGCTGCGCGCGGTCGCCACCGACGGCCATAGGCTCGCGCAGGTCGAGTTCGAGGCGCCGGTGGGCGCCACGGGCATGCCGGGCATCATCGTGCCGCGCAAAACCGTCGGCGAAGTGCAGCGGCTGATCGAGGATCCGGCGGCCGAGGTCGCGATCGAACTCTCGCAGACCAAGATCCGGTTCTCGATCGGCGATGTGGTGCTGACATCAAAGCTGATCGACGGCACATTTCCGGATTACGGCCGCGTCATCCCGCAGGGCAATGACAAGACGCTGGTGGTCGACAAGCCGGACTTCGAAGCCGCCGTCGATCGCGTCTCGACGGTTTCGAGCGAACGCGGACGCGCCGTGAAACTGGCGCTCTCGGCCGGCAAGCTGGTGCTGACGGTGACCAATCCGGACTCCGGCAGCGCCACCGAGGAACTCGAAGTCGAGTACGATTCCGATCCGATCGATATCGGGTTCAACTCGCGCTATTTGCTCGACATCGCGGCACAGATCGAAGGCGAGGTTGCGGTGCTCAAGCTGGCCGATCCGGGTTCGCCGACGCTGATCCAGGAAAAAGACACGGCTGGCTCGCTCTATGTGCTGATGCCGATGCGCGTCTAATGCCGCCGATTCCTCGCATTCGCATCATATCGCCGCACACGCGCTTGCGGACGCGGGAATTGGAACACTAACGGTCGGCCGGCGCGATCTTCTCGGATGCCGCCTTGGTGCGGCGCCGGTGTTTCTTGCGCGCACGGCGTCCGGGCTTGATGTAGCGCGCCACCGCGCTGGTTTCGGGATCGTATTCCGCAATCGGGCGCGTGAAGCCGGTCAGGGCGGTGGCCCAGAACTCCACCTTCTCGACCTGCTTCTGCAGCCTCTCGACCGAATCGGACAGTTGGCGTGCTAGATTTTCCGGCACCTTTGTCATTGCGGCCATCGGTTCCCTCCCGCCGTATGCAAAACGTCCCGCTTGATTGCAGGCTTTGCGGCTCCCTCATGAGAGAAATGGCTGGCAGCCTTATTCGTTCCACAATCGGCCCGCGGTACGGCGGCGTTTTCCATATTGTTTCAAAGGTTTACGGAACCGAAGCGGTAACCGGCAGCGCGGGGCCGCAATGAGCGCTGCCCGCATCCGCCGCCTGACGCTGGCGAAATTCCGCAGCTACCGCGCGGCGAGCCTGACCGTCGACGCGCAGCTTGCCGTGCTGGTCGGACCGAACGGCGCGGGCAAGACCAATCTGATCGAGGCGATCTCGTTTCTGGCGCCGGGCCGCGGGCTGCGCCGCGCCACGCTGGACGAAGTCGCGTTCGCCGAAGGCGACGGCGCATGGGCGGTCGCCGCCGAGGTCGAAGGCGCGCTCGGCCTTGCGACGCTCGGCACCGGCATCGAGCCACCGGCATCGGAGGATGCGGCGCTCTCGCGCAAATATCGGGTCGACGGCGAAACGGTCACGTCGTCGTCGGCATTCTCCTCGCACCTGAGCGTCGTCTGGCTGACGCCCACGATGGACGGCCTGTTCGGCGGTCCCGCCGC
Organism: Hyphomicrobiales bacterium; assembly: GCA_039649225.1. Lineage (GTDB taxonomy): Bacteria > Pseudomonadota > Alphaproteobacteria > Rhizobiales > Xanthobacteraceae > PALSA-894. The sequence goes on from JBBWZU010000807.1 coordinate 3,841, forward strand.
CGAGCGGCGCCGCTTCCTCGACCGCCTGGTGCTTGCCGTCGACGGCACGCACAACAGCCGTGTCAACGCGCTGGAGCGTTCATTGCGTTCGCGCAATCGTCTGCTCGAACAGCCCAATCCCGATCCGCATTGGCTCGACGCGATCGAGCGCGAGACCGCCGAGATGGCGATTGCGGTGGCCGCGGCGCGCGCCGAGACCGTACGCCGGCTCGCGGCCGCGCTGATGCGCAACCGCAATCCGGCTTCGCCGTTTCCCTGGGCGGGCATCGCGCTCGACGGCTGGATCGAGAATGCCCTGATGGAGCAGCCCGCGACCGAAGTGGAGGATCGCTACCGTGCCGTGCTGCGCCACAATCGCGCGCGCGATGCCGCGGCCGGCCGCACCACCGAGGGGCCGCAGCTGACCGATCTCGACGTGCTGTATGGTCCGAAGGGGATCGCGGCCGCACGCGCCTCGACCGGCGAACAGAAGGCGCTGCTGATCGGGCTGATCCTGGCGCATGCGAGCCTCGTCGCCGAGATGACGGGCTATGCGCCGCTGTTGCTGCTCGACGAGGTGATCGCGCACCTCGATCCGGGACGCCGCGCCGCGTTGTTCGACGCACTGGCGGCGCTCGCGGCGCAAGTTTGGATGACCGGCGCCGATCCCGCGCCCTTCGCGGACGTCGCCGCGCGCGCGCAAGTCTTCACCGTCAGCCCGGGCCGCGTTGCGCCCATGCCTGATGGCGCGCCAGACGCTTGATGGTTCCGAGCGGGATCGTGGTCAGCACCCGGCCGATTTCGTTGCTGACGCGGATGCTGCAGACCGACGGATCATCGATCCCATAGCTGAAGCGATGCTTGAGCACCTTCAGCCCGAATTCGATGGCTTCGCGCTGCACGTCGGAAAGGCCGACGAGTTCCGTGCCTTCGCGGTCGCGGACGATGCGTGTCCCAGTCGAGATGCAGAAGAAGTATCGGCTCATAGCCCCATTCCGCGATGCATCAGCCAAAAAATAAGTTTGGCCCAAAATTTGACGCTACGTTAGTTAGGAGAAAGGCCTAGTAGTTGTACTTAAGTACCTGCACTGGTAGCCGATTGTTCATAGCCGCTATCAGAGTAACGCCTATGCATGGCGTCAGTATTTACACGCATCACTTGTGGGCGAGAACACTCTTGCCCAACGGTTGAGTCGCCCTATCGTGCGGGATAATTGTAGCGATGTGCGCCGCTGAGTCGCGCGAACTCAAAATGACGCACCGACCGCAATCAGGCGAGCAATGTCCGACAGCCTGGTACCCAACCCCTCATCCGACGCGCATCTGTTGCGCGCCGTGGTCGACACCGCAGTCGACGGCGTCATTCTGATCGATGCCGACGGCCGCGTGCTGATGTTCAATCCGGCATGCGAGAAATTGTTCGGCTATTCGGCCGCCGA
>JBBWZU010000020.1:0-6166 GCA_039649225.1 Hyphomicrobiales bacterium
TACGCGTTCATCGAATCGAAGAACTCGCCGTTCGTCTTGGTGCTGCGCAGCTTGTCGAGCAGGAAGTCGATCGCATCCATGGTGCCCATCGGATTGAGGATGCGGCGCAGGATGTACATCTTCTTGAGCTGCTGCGGCTCGGTGAGCAGTTCTTCCTTGCGCGTGCCGGAGCGCGTGATGTCGATCGCCGGGAAGGTGCGCTTGTCGGCCACCTTGCGGTCGAGGATGAGCTCGGAGTTACCCGTGCCCTTGAACTCCTCGAAGATGACTTCATCCATGCGCGAGCCGGTATCGATCAGCGCGGTTGCGATGATGGTAAGCGAGCCGCCTTCCTCGATGTTGCGCGCCGCGCCGAAGAAGCGTTTCGGGCGCTGCAGCGCATTGGCGTCGACACCGCCGGTCAGCACCTTGCCGGATGACGGCACCACGGTGTTGTAGGCGCGGCCAAGACGCGTGATCGAGTCGAGCAGGATCACGACATCGCGGCCGTGCTCGACCAGGCGCTTGGCCTTCTCGATCACCATTTCGGCGACCTGCACGTGGCGCGAGGCCGGCTCGTCGAAGGTCGAGGACACGACCTCGCCCTTCACCGAACGCTGCATGTCGGTGACTTCCTCCGGCCGCTCATCGATCAGCAGCACGATCAGGAAGCATTCGGGGTGATTCGCCGTAATGGCGTGCGCGATGTTCTGCAACAGAACCGTCTTGCCGGTGCGCGGCGGCGACACGATCAGGGCGCGCTGGCCCTTGCCGATCGGCGCCACGATGTCGATGACGCGGGCCGAGAGATCCTTCTTGGTCGGATCTTCGTGCTCCATCTTGAGCCGCTCGTCGGGGTAGAGCGGCGTCAGGTTGTCGAAGTTGACCTTGTGGCGCGCCTTTTCGGGGTCTTCGAAATTGATCGTGTTGACCTTGAGGAGCGCGAAGTAACGCTCGCCTTCCTTCGGAGAGCGGATTTCGCCCTCGACGGTGTCGCCGGTACGCAAGCCGAAACGGCGGATCTGGCTCGGCGAGACATAGATGTCGTCCGGGCCGGGCAGGTAGTTTGCTTCCGGTGCGCGCAGGAAGCCGAAGCCGTCGGAGAGCACCTCGACGACGCCTTCGCCAATGATGTCGATTTCCTTGGCCGCGAGCTGCTTGAGGATCGCGAACATCTGTTCTTGCTTACGCATCGTCGAGGCGTTCTCGACGGCGTGCTCCTCGGCGAATGCAAGCAGTTCGGTCGGGGATTTGGACTTGAGGTCCTGGAGTTTCATTTCCCGCATACGGGGGTCGTCCTATTGGAGTCGTCCGGCTGTTTGAAAAAGAAAAAAGGCCGGGCAGAGGGGAGGGAGAGAGGGGGCCGCAGGTCTCGGCGAGGCTGGAGCCTCGGGCCTGATGCCACGTCCGGTCCCAACATGGACCGGTAACTCGTATGCATCTGCCTGCGTTTCAGGAGAGTGATAGGAAAATATGAAAAGAGTGCGACCAACGCAAGAGGGGACTGAAATTTCGTCTCGGAGCCGGGATATTGCGCAACAAAGCCAAAATAGATCAACAATCAGAATGGCTTGACGATCGCCAGGATGACGATTGCGATCATCAAAAGGGTCGGGACCTCGTTCATCGCACGATAAAACCTCTGCGAGTGGACGTTGCGGTCCTCGGCAAAGGCCCGGACCCAGCGCACGTTGAACCCGTGCACCGCCGACATCGCGATCACCAGGACGAACTTGGCCTGCAGCCACCCGGCTTTGAAGAACCCGCTGTCGTAGGCGAGCCACAGCCCCAGCACCCAGGTCGCGATCATCGCCGGATTGATGATGGCGCGCAGAAGCCGCCGCTCCATCACCTTGAAGGTCTCGGACTGCCGGGAGCCGACCTCCGTGTCGCAATGATAGACGAACAGCCGCGGCAGATAGAGCATGCCGGCCATCCAGGAGATCACGGCGATCACATGGAGAGCCTTGAGCCAGAGATAGAGCATCGATGGGTTCCAAAGAAACAGAAGTGCGGCCAAAGCCGCCGTGACCGCGATCGCAACGATAGCGCGGAGCCAGCGGTGGATGACCATCTGGTTCGGTTACGCGTTTAACTTCTTGTTAGCAATTGGACCGCTAGCCTGCCGGGATCCAATCTTCCTTTATCGGAAGACCTCTTGCTTCGATCTCCCGGCCATTGAGCACAGGTCTACGCTCATACGCGCCTCTTCCAAGACTCTTAGAATCTGACTCTAGTTTAAGACTCTGTGACGGTTGATTGGACTCATAAGCGTCCATCGACTCCCTGCCCCCAGCACCGTCCTCATCCATCCGGAAATCCCGCTATCCGGCGGCGATTCGATTCATCGCCCAATCCCTTGGATTGCCTTGAAATTCAAATCGTTTTCCACCGCGCTGTCCACATCCAGCCCATTGTTCCACGCTGTTCCACCGACCACGACGCCGTTGCCATCGCCCGGCAGTGGTGTGGACAGAATGGTGACTTGTCCCGCCGGTCCGAAACCGGTCGCTTGCGCTTCAGGCCCGCGCATGGCCTTCTCCCCACCTGTCCACAGCCTGTCCCGTCATGCCGCACCGATCTGGAAATTTCTTTCACCTGCATCTCGTCTCGGACGCAACCGGCGAGACGCTGATCACCATCGCGCGCGCGGCCGCAGCGCAATACGCGATGGTTGCGCCGATCGAGCATATTTTTCCGCTGGTGCGCACCGAAAAGCAGCTCGAGCGTGTCATCACCGAGATCGAGGCGGCGCCCGGCATCGTGCTCTATACGATGCTCGACCGCACCCTCGCCGACCGGCTCGAGGCCAAGTGCCGCGAGTTCAGCCTGCCCTGCATGTCGATCCTCGATCCGGTGCTGGCGATGTTCCAGTCCTATCTGGGCGCGGAATCGACCAAGCGCGTCGGCGCGCAGCACACCCTCAATGCGGATTATTTCAAGCGCATCGATGCGCTCAACTACACCATGCTGCATGATGACGGGCAGCACACCGACGACCTTGAGCACGCCGACGTCGTGCTCACCGGCGTGTCGCGCACCTCCAAGACCCCGACCTCGATCTATCTTGCCAATCGCGGCGTAAAGACCGCCAATGTTCCGCTGGTGCCGAACACGCCGGTGCCGCCGCAGCTTGAAGCACTGAAAGTGCCGCTGGTGGTCGGTCTGTTCGCCAGCCCGGAGCGCATCGTGCAGATCCGGCAGAACCGGCTGCTCGGGCTGAATGCGCATCGCGACGACGATCTTTATGTCGACCGCCAGGCGGTGGCCGAGGAGATCGCGTTCTCGCGCAGGCTTTGCGCCAAGCACAACTGGCCGATCATCGACGTGACCCGCCGCTCGATCGAGGAGACGGCCGCGGCCGTGATGGCGCTGCTGACCGAGCGGCGCCGGCAGGCGCTGGCCATGTAAGCTTGCATTGCGCGAGATCTTTGCCGAAAAGGCGGTTCTGCCGCCGTAGTGGCGGTTCTGCCGCCGTAGTGGCGATTTTGCCCCGGATCAGGGGCAGACTTTTCGGGACTGCACATGCCGCTCTGGCTCGCGTCGTCTCCTTTGGTACTTGCCTCGCAAAGCAAGGTGCGCCGCGCCGTGCTCGAAGCCGCCGGTATTCCGGTCGAGGCGCGCCCGGCCGACCTCGACGAGCGGGCGATCGAGCAAGGTGTCAGTGGCGGCCCGGGCGATGTCGCGCTGACGCTGGCGCGCGAGAAGGCCCGCACGGTCGCGGCGATGTCGGGCCCGGGCATCGTGGTCGGCTGCGACCAGACACTGGCGCTTGGCGCGCGGCGCTTCTCCAAGCCGGCCGATCGCGCGGGGGCGCGCGATCAGCTCCGTTTCATGCGCGGCAAGCCGCATGAGCTGCATTCGGCGGTCGCGGTGTGCCGCAATGGCGGCGTGACATTCGGCCATGTGGCGGTGGCGCGGCTCACGATGCGCGACTTCTCGGACGATTTCCTCGAGGCCTATCTGGATGAAGCCGGTGCCAACGTGCTGGCCAGCGTCGGCGCCTATCAACTCGAACGCACCGGCATTCATCTGTTCGAGAACATCGAGGGCGATCACTTCACCATTTTGGGCTTGCCGCTGCTGCCGTTGCTGGGTCACCTGAGAAGCCAAGGACTGTTGAGAGAATGAACCATCCTCGCGCCTGCATCATGGGGCATCCGGTCGCCCATTCGCGCTCGCCGATGCTGCACGGTTATTGGCTGCGCACGCTCGGGCTCGACGGCAGCTACGAGCTGGCCGACGTCGCGCCGGAGCAGTTCGACGCATTTTTTCGCGGCCTCAAACACAATGGCTTTGTCGGCGGCAACATTACGATCCCGCACAAGGAAGCCGCCTACCGGCTGGTCGACCGGCGCCAGCGCGCGGCCGACGCGATCGGCGCCGTCAACACCGTCTGGTATGAAGGCGATGCGCTGATCGGCGGCAATACCGACTGGCTCGGCATCGTCGGCAGTCTCGACGACATCCATCCGGGCTGGGACGCAGATCCCGGCCGAGTCGTGGTGCTCGGCGCCGGCGGCTCGGCACGCGCCTCGGCGTTCGCATTTACGGAACGCGGATTTTCGGTCTCGATCGTCAATCGCACGCGCGAGCGCGCCGAGAAGCTTGCGGCCGCGTTCGCTCCGCGCGCCACGGCGCATGGGTTTGGCGAACTGCCGAAGCTGCTGAGCGAGGCCGATGTGCTGATCAACAACACCTCGCTCGGCATGGGCGGCAAGCCGCCGCTCGAGATTGATCTTGCGCCGCTGAAGACATCCGTCATCGTCTACGATGTGGTCTACGTGCCGCTCGAGACCGAACTGCTGAAAGCCGCCAAGGCGCGCGGCCATCGCACCGTCGATGGATTGAGCATGCTGCTGTATCAGGCCGTCGTCGGCTTCTCGCATTGGTTCGGGGTGACGCCGAAGGTGACGGCGGAGCAGCGCGCGATCCTGGAAGCGGATATTCGGGCGAAAACTGGAAGCTGACATGTTCATCCTCGGCCTCACCGGCTCGATCGGGATGGGCAAGTCGACCACGGCGAATTTCTTCGCCGAGGCCGGCGTGCCGGTGCATGATTCCGACGCGGCGGTGCACCGTCTCTACGAAGGCGACGCGGTCGCGCCGGTCGCGGCGGCGTTTGCCGGCGTTGCGGTCGACGGCAGAATCGACCGCGCAAAGCTCGCCGAGCAGCTCATCGGCAAGCCGGATGCGATCAAGCGCCTCGAAGCGATCGTGCATCCGCTGGTGCGGGCCGCAACGCAACGTTTCGTGCAGGAGCAGGCAGCCAAAGGCGCGCGCGTGATCCTGCTCGACATCCCGCTGCTGCTTGAAACCGGCGGCGAGCAGAATGTCGACGCCATCGTGGTGGTGTCGTCTCCGCCCGCGGTGCAGCGCGCGCGTGTGCTCGCGCGCCCCGGGATGACGGCGGCGAAACTCGATGCCCTGCTCACGCGCCAGATGCCGGATACGGAGAAGCGCGCCCGCGCGCATTTCGTAGTGGATACATCGCGCTCGTTCGATTCCGCGCGCGCCCAGGTTCATGGCATTCTGCGCGCGATCGCGTCGTCACCAGGGCGGCGAATCGGATAGAAAGCCTGCATGCGCGAAATCGTATTCGACACCGAAACCACGGGCCTCGATCCCTATCAGGGCGACCGGCTGGTCGAGCTCGGCTGCGTCGAGCTGGCCAACGGGTTTCCGACCGGAAACTCGTTTCACCGCTACCTGAACCCCGAGCGCGACATGCCGGAGGGCGCCTTCAAGGTGCATGGTTTGTCGATCGAGTTCCTCAAGGACAAGCCGTTGTTCGCCGATGTGTGCGACGAGTTCGTCGCCTTCCTCGGCGATGCGCCGCTGATTGCCCACAACGCGATGTTCGATCTCGGCTTCATCAATGCCGAGCTCGAGCGCTGCAAGCGCGCCGCGATTCCGCGCGAGCGGCTGATCGACACGCTGATGCTGGCGCGGCGGCGCTATCCGGCCGGTCCGAACAGACTGGACGATCTGTGCGGGCGCTTTTCCATCGACCTCTCACGCCGCACCAAACATGGCGCGCTGCTCGATGCCGAGCTGCTGGCCGAGGTCTATATCGAGTTGACCGGCAAGCGGCAGACGCGGCTCAGCCTGGTCGACGAGACCATCGGCACGGCCCAGCAGGCCGGCGGTGTCATCGTGGTGAAAGTGCGTCCGGCGCCGCTCAGCT
>JBBWZU010000024.1:0-7399 GCA_039649225.1 Hyphomicrobiales bacterium
CGTTGATCTGGTTCTCGTTGCCGAGCTGCGAGGCCGGAAACACCCCGATCTCATAGCGGCCGGCGGTGCGCTTCTTGATCTCGTCCGCGGCCCACAGCGCCTCGGTGTGATAAGGCTCGGCCACTTCGTAGACATGCGCCCATTTGAGCTTGGTCTGAGCCGATGCCGGTCCCGCCATCGCGGCGACCGCGGCAATCAGCGTGGCGCCGAGCATGGCGCGGCGCGTCCAATGCGACATGAAGATTCCTCCCCAGCGTTGATTTACGCAGCAAGCCTCTTGCGGGCGCTCTGCGACCCTTGTTTGATGACGGGTGCATTTCCCGCTAACATGTTACTATGCCTGTCGTGACACGCAAGAGTCGATACGCTTTTCTTCCACCGCTCGCCCGTCAAGGGCGCGGCGGGACCGTGCAGCGCGTGCAGGATCTGGTGCGCGACGCCATCGTGCGGCTCGAGCTGCCGCCCGGCACCGCGATCGACAAGGCCGCACTGTGCGCTCGGCTCGGGGTCTCCCGCTTTCCGGTGTCGGAGGCGCTGGGGCGCCTCGCCGCCGAAGGCTTCGTCGAGGTGCTGCCGCAGCGCGGCACGCGCGTCGCCCGGATCGATCTGGCCGACTGCCGGCAGGCGATGTTCATCCGCCGTGCGCTGGAAGCCGAGGCGATACGCGCCATCGTGCCGCGCGCCGATGTCGCGCTACTCGCCGCCCTCGATCAGAATTTGCGCGAGCAGGAGGCGGCGCTCGGCAACGACCATGGCGGCCGCTTTCATGAACTCGACCTCGAACTGCACGAATTGCTGCTCGACTTTCTCGGCTACGAGCGCGTGAAGCATGCCGTGGAGGCAGCGCGCGCCAGCCTCGACCGGGCGCGGCTCTTCATGTGCACGCCGACCCGCCAGCTTTCGACCTTCGTCGAGCATCGTGCCATCCTGGCGGCCATGAAACGCCGCGATCCGACGGCCGCCGTGCAGGCGATGGAAAGCCATCTCGACGCGGTGATGAACGAGCTGGTGGACTTTGCCGGCCGAAACCCCAATGCGGTCGCCCAGCCGGCCGGCGAGACCGCCGCGGCCTGACTTGCAGCCGGCTCAACCCCATACGTCATTTTGACATACGTCATTTTGCCCATTCCCACGCCAGCTAGAATTGCCAAAGTTCAATGGAACGTGATTCGGAATTTGTCGTTAACGGGCCGTTAACGGCACTGTTCCACGATGGATTTCGACGCGCCGGCCGGGACGCGCACCGCCAAGAGGACGATCACGATGGCTGTCACAATCGATTCCCCGGCCCTGACCCCCGAGCCGCTTGGCGACGTGACGCTCGCCCCCTTCGCGATGACCCGGCGCAGCGAATCCGATCTCGCCCATGCGATGGTCCAGCATCTCGGCGCGGCTGAGCTCTCATCCGGCGCCGAAGCACTCCGCGCGCTGCGCAACGCTTTTCCGACGAGCCCGCTGGCCACCCGCGTGATGGCGCTGGGCGCGCTGATCCGCCGCTAAATCCTACATCCCCAAATCGGCGTGTCGCACCCGGTCGTCGGCGAGCAGCTGCCCGCCCGACCCCGACAGCGTGATGCGGCCGTTCTCCAGCACGTAGGCGCGGCTTGCCAGCCGCAGCGACACGGCCACGTTCTGCTCGACCAGCACGCAGGTCAGCCCCTCGCGATTGAGGTCGCGGATCGCCGCCAGCACGTTCTGCACGATGGTCGGGGCCAGCCCGAGCGACGGCTCGTCGAACATCACCAGTTCCGGCGCGCCCATCAGGCAGCGGCCGATCGCCAGCATCTGCTGCTCGCCGCCGGACAGCGTCCCGGCCGCCTGCCGCAGCCGCTCCTGCAAACGCGGAAACATGGCCAGCACGCGCTCGCGGTTTTTCTCGCGCCCGGCTTTTGCGCGCGGCAGCATCGCGCCGGTATCGAGGTTTTCCGCGACCGTGAGCGAAGGAAACACCTGTCGGCCTTCGGCGACTTGCCCGATACCAAGATTGCACACCCGGTGGCTCGGCCATCCCGCGATGTCGCGGCCACGGTAGCGGATGGCACCGCGCACCGGCCGGTTCATGCCGGCGATGGTGCGGATCAGCGAGGTCTTGCCGGCGCCATTCGCGCCAACGATGGCGACGATCGCGCCCTCGTCGACCTCGAGCGAAACGCCGTCCAGCGCCTGCGCGTCGCCATAGAACACATCGACGGCCTCGACGCAGAGCATCAGAGCGCCTCCACGCCGAGATAGGATTCGACCACCGCCGGTTCGCGCACGACGTCCGCCGGCTTGCCGAGCGCGATGGCGGCACCATGGTGCAGCACCAGCACGCGGTTTGCGAGCGCCATCACGGCGCGCATGACGTGCTCGATCAGCAATATCGTGAGCCCCTGGCCGTTCAACTCGCGCAGGATCGCCACCATGCGGTCGGTTTCGGTCGGGCGCAGGCCGGCCATGACTTCGTCGAGCAGCAGCAGTTGCGGCGCCGTCGCGAGCGCACGCGCAACCTCGAGCCGTTTGCGATCGGGCAATGTCAGGGACTTCGCGATACGCCCGCGCTTGTCGAACAAATCGAGGCGGCGCATCACCTCCTGCGCGGTCGCGGCGGCGCGGGTGGTGTCGGCGGTGCGCAGCAGCGCGCCAACCATGATGTTGTCCTCGACGGTGAGCGCCGGGAACGGCCGAACGATCTGGAACGTGCGCGCAACGCCGCGCCGGCAGATTTCATCGGGACGCAGCCCATCCAGGCGCTCGCCGTTGAAACGAATCTCGCCCTCGTCCGGCCTGAGCGCGCCCGCGATGGTCGAGAACAGCGTGGTCTTGCCGGCGCCATTCGGCCCGATCACGGCGAAGATCTCGCCGGACATGACCTCGCACGAGACCCGATCGACCGCGACGAGGCCGCGGAAGCGCTTCGACACGCCGGCAATGGACAGCAGTGCGCTCATGCCTTGCGCTCCAATCCGAGGCGGCGCGCCAGCCACGGCCAGATGCCGTCCGGCAGCGCCATCACGACGACCAGCAGGCAGATGCCGTAAAACACCTGCTTCACGCCCGGCCAGTCGACGCCGAACGCGTGCAGCAGCTCCGTCACGCTTTCCGACAGGCCGGTGAGCACAAACGCCCCCAGCACCGGGCCGAACAGTGTACCGACGCCGCCGATGATCGGCGCGAGGATCAGCTCGATCGAGCGCGAGATATGAAACACCTGCTCGGGAAACAGGTTATTGTAATAGAACGCAAAGAATACGCCGGCGATCGCCGTCATGCCGGCCGAGATCACCACCGCATACATCTTGTAGCGGAACGTATCGATGCCGAGCGCGCGCGCCGCCTCTTCGTCTTCGCGGATCGCGAGCCAGAAGTAACCGATGCGGCTGCGCAGCAGGACATGGCTGAACAGCAGCGCCGCGAGCGCGAGCACGAGGATCACGTAGTAGAACATCACCGGTCGCCCGCGCAGATTCCACAGGTCGTTCTGCGCGTATTGCGCCACGGGAAGAAAGAATCCCGCCGAGCCGCCGGTGTAGCTGATGTGGTCGAAGCCGATGCGCGCGAACTCGGCGAATGCGATGGTCAGGATCGCGAAGTAGACGCCGGCGACGCCGAAGCGGAATGCCAGAAAGCCGATGATCGCGCCGCAGCCCATTGCGACCGGGATTGCGGCCAGCATGCCGATCCAGGGCGCGACGCCGAAATGCACGTAGAGTGCGGCGCTCGTATAGGCGCCGAGTCCAACATAGATGGCATGGCCGAGCGAAAGCTGGCCCGCAAAGCCCATCATGATGTTCCAGGCCTGCCCGGCATACGCGAAATAGAGGATCAGGATCAGGACCGTCAGCAGATAGTCGTTAGCAAAGCGCGGCGCGATGACCAACGCGGCAAGAAGCGCGACGGCCAGGACCCAGGCGCGCGTCGGCGTACCTGAGAAAAGGCGCTTCATGACGCGCGCTTGCCCAGAATGCCCTGCGGGCGGAACAGCAGCACCAGTACCAGGATCGCGAAAGCGAACATGCTTTTCGCCGACGGGGTGAAAAGGAGCCCGGCAAGCGCCTCGGTCATGCCGATCAGCACGCCGCCGACGAGCGCGCCCGGCATCGAGCCGAGACCGCCGGTGATGACGATGACAAATGCCAAAAGCGTGTACTGCGGCCCGAGCGGCGGCGTCACGTCGATGATCAGTACCAGCATCGATCCGGCCGCGCCGACGCAAGCCGCTCCCAGCCCGAAGGTGAGTGCATAGAGCCGCTTCACGTCGAGGCCGACGACGAGCGCGCCGGTGTAGTTGTCGGCGCAGGCGCGGATCGCTTTTCCGACATTGGTGAATTTGAAATAGGCGAACAGCGCCGCCGATACGACAATCGCCGCGCCCGCCGCATAGACCTTGGTGGCATCGACGATGATGCGGCCGAACGAGAAGCTGTCGAACGAATATGACGTCTGCACGCTGCGCGCATCCGGACCGAACACGAGCAGCAGCACGTTGACCATGATGATCGCGACCGCGACCAGCAGCATGAACTGCGAATGCTCCGGCCGGTTGATGAACGGGTTGATCAGGCCGGCCTGCATTACATAGCCGAGGCAGAACAGCACACCCGCGATCGGCACCATCATCACCAGCGGATCGAGCCGGAAAGCCTGAAACAGGAAGATCGCGATATACATCGCGATGGTCATCATCTCGCCATGCGCGAAATTGACGACGCGCACCACGCCGAAGATGACCGAGAGACCTAGCGCCATCAGCCCGTAGACGAGCCCGGTCAGCAGCCCGCTCACCGCCACGTTGAGGTAGATGTCTGCGGGCACGTTCAGCCTTCCCCGATCGTCATTCCGGAGCACGCCGAAGGCGTGAGCCCGGAATCCATAGCCACGATCGTTGCGGCATTGCTCAAATCACGAGGCCGGTGGTTATGGATTCCGGGCCTCGCCCTTCGGGCGATCCCGGAATGACAGAGAACTACCCACGCTTGTCGTAGGCGGACATCGGCCATTCGGCCGTCGCGTTGGTTGCGCCCTTCGGCGCGACCGTCACCAGCTTGCCTCCGCGGTTCTGGATGGCGGCGTTCTTCAGTTTGTCGTTCTGCCCTTTGGCGTTGAACGAAATGCCCGGACCGGTCGAGACGTTGTCGGTGATATTGGTCGCCCGGATCGCGTCGGCGAGCGCCTTCGGATCGGCGGAGCCCGCACGCTTGTAGGCATCGGCGGCGACCAGCAGCGCCTCGAACGTATAGATGTGGTTGGTGTTGAGGCTGATCTCCGAATACTTCTTGGTCAGCGCCGCATCGAGCGCCTTCGACAGCTTCTTGTTCGGGTCATACCAAGGCACGAACGAGAGCGGCCCATCGCCCAGCTTGCCGAGCGTCTTGAGATATTGATCCTCGTACCAACCCGGCCCCATCGAGAGCACGCCCATCGGCGTCCAGCGCTGCTTTACCATCTCGCGCGTGAGCAGGATCGCGTCGTTGAGGCGGCTGACCACGAGCAGCGCGTCCGCGCCGGTCGCCTTTGCCTTGGCGATCTCGACCGAGAGATCGCGGGCGGTCGCGTCATAGGCGATCGTTTCCTTGATCGTGTAGGGCATGTTGAACTTCGGCAGCACATTGGGAATGGCTTGCGCCATCGAGGTTCCGAACGTGTCGTTGACGTGCATGAACACGACCGAGGCCGGCGCCTTGCCGGCGGCCTCGAAGATTTCCTTCTGGTTCGCAAATGCATCGCCGAGGATCATCGGCGCGGTCGGGAAGTTGCGGAACACGAATTTGTAGCCTTGCTCCGTGATCGGCGGGGCAGCCGCGATATTGATGACGAACGGAATACCCTTCTGCTCGGCGACCTGCGCGATCGCGGTGCTCTGGCCGCTGTCGAACGCGCCCATCAGAAGCTGCGCGCCGTCGGCGATCAGCTTCTCGGCGCGCGAGCGGGCCACCTCGACATTGGTCTCGGTGTCGGCGTTCATGAACGCAAGTTCGCCGAGCCCGATGTCCTTCAAGATCGGATTTGTTAGCTCGACGCCGCGAAAGCAGTCCTGTCCGATGCCGGCCTGCGCGCCCGAACGCGGCAGCAGCACGCCGACTTTCAGCGGCCCGCCCTGCGCGCGCACGATCGCCGGCGCGGCAACAAGCGCTGATGCCGTGCCGGCCAGCAAAGTGCGGCGCGTCAGCGCATGATGTGATGGCATGGATCACTCCTCCCGGATTTGAGGCGAATTTAGAAGCTTTGGGCCGCACGAGGCAAGCCAAGATTGTTATGGTATATAACATATCCGGCGGCGCGGTGTCGATGGGCCGGACGGCAAGCGGCCGCTTCAGGCGGCGAACAGCCGCTATCCGGCGGCGAACAACCGCTCGACCCCGGCCGCGATCTCGAACAGCCGCCGGTCGCGACCGTTGCGTGCGACGAGCATTAGTCCGACCGGCAACCCCGCGCCCGGGACGGGAATCGAAATCGCGCACATGTCGAAGAAATTCCAGACCGCGGTATTGCGCAGCAGCAGCATGTTCTTGGAATTGAACGTATGCGCGTCCTCCATCTCGGCGATGGTCGGCGCGACGATCGGCGTCGTCGGCATCACCAGCGCATCAAGCCCGGACAACCGCGCGTCCATCTGGCGGATCAGGCGGACGCGCTCCCGCAACATATCGATGTAATCGGCCGCGCTCGCCTTGCCGCCTCGCTCCACCCGCGCGCGCACGTTCGGATCGAAGGCATCGGGGTGGCGCGTGATATTTTCGCGGTGGATCGCGTACGCCTCCGATGGCGCAATGCCGCCCTTGGCGTTGACCGTCGCCATCTCGTCGAGCAGCGGCATCGGTTCGTCGGTGAGGCGCACGCCCGCATCGGCGAGCTTCTTTTTCGCCGCCCCGAAGCGCGTGCCGACCGTGTTGTCGAAATCCTGCAGCAGCATGCCCCGCGGAATGCCGAGCCGCAGTCCCGTGGCTGGCGCGGGCTCAAGCGGCGCGAAGTCATCGCCCGCCATCACAGCGTCGGCGCGCGCGCAGTCCGCGACCGTGCGGGCGATCGGCCCGATCGAGTCGAGCGCAAACGATAACGGAAACGCGCCCTCGGTAGGCACACGCCGCTGACTCGGCTTGAAGCCAACAATGCCGCATACTGCGCCGGGAATGCGGGTCGAGCCGCCGGTGTCAGTGCCGATCGCGATCTCGCACATCTGATCAGCGGCGGAGACCGCGGCACCCGACGACGAACCGCCCGGGACGCGCGCACGGTCGGCCGGATTGCCCGGCGTGCCGTAGTGCGGGTTCATGCCGACGCCCGAAAACGCAAACTCCGTCATGTTGGTCTTCGCGACAATCACCGCGCCGGCGGCGCGCAGCCGCCGCACGATCGGGGCATCGGCCTTGGCGGGAGCCGCGTTGGCCAAAATCTTCGAGCCCGCGCGGGTCGGCTCGCC
>JBBWZU010000051.1:0-4914 GCA_039649225.1 Hyphomicrobiales bacterium
TTCGACGTCCCGCATCACGCGGACGACTACGTCCATCGCATCGGCCGCACCGGCCGCGCAGGCCGCACCGGCACCGCAATGACCCTCGTGGCGCCGGCCGACGGCAAAATGATCTCGGCGATCGAGAAGCTCACCGGTCAGGCCATCGCCTGGGCGGGTGAACCGCCGGCCGCCGTCGATGAGCCGGCCGCGCCGCGCGAACATTCCGCGCATCGGCCCGAACGCCAGGAACGTCCGCGCCAGCAACGCTCACAGCGTCGCGACAGCGCGCCGCGAGCCGACCGCCAGCCCGCACCGCAGCGCGAAGGCCGTCCGCCGCAGCGCGATAATCGTCCGCCACGGCAGGACAGTCCGCAGGTCGCTCGCATCGATGATGCGCGCTCGCGCCGGCCGGCTCCCACTGCGCACTTGGAGGATGCCGACGACTCGCATTTGCCGGCATTCCTGCTTCGTCCCGTGACGCTGAAGGCCTGAAGTCGTCGCCGGCCTTTTTTCAAGTGTTGTTAGCCGTTGTCGCAGCGTCCGCACCACGGCGCTTCAATTAAATTTGATCCTGACTGGTCGAATACCAATCTACATTTTCCTTATGGACGATCAGCGGGCGTAATATCAGTGTTTAACTCTACGTTTAATCCTCCTCGCATACGTTGAAAGACGGATATCCGGGATGGGATGCGGGCCCGGATTCCGCGTGGAGCGGTTGATCGATGAATACGAAATCGGACGAACACGAACGCACGCTGGCATTCGCCGAAATCGCGCTCGGTCAGATCAAAGCCCTGGGTCAGCCCGCCTATCCGAGAAATTATGAAGTCTGGTACGCCTACGCGACCGGCTACAATCCGGAACTCAATCAGGCTATCAACGAATCGCTCGCGCGCGCCGGTACGCTGAACAGCATCGATATCGATCAAATCTACGATACCTATCTTTCGCCGGCCCGCCTGACCGATCGCATCGACAATGTCGGCGAACAAATCGTCGACGAGATCGAGCAGGTCATGTCGATGATCGACAGCGCGGTCGGTTCGGCAACGCATTACACCGAGAGCCTCGCGCACGCGACGCAAAGCCTCGGCTCGACCAAGGATCGCGACGGATTGCGCTCGGTCGTGGAAACGCTGGTGCGCGCGACCCGCAAGATGGAAGACAACAATTCCCAGCTCGAGCAGCGGCTGAAGGCCTCCAAGCAGGAGATCAATCAGCTGCAGGTCAATCTCGAGGCCGTACGCCACGAGAGCCTGACCGACCCGCTGACGTCGCTGGCGAACCGCAAATACTTCGATCAGGCGCTGGAGAAGTTCATCACGCAGAGCGTGGCGACGAACGAGCCGCTCGCACTGCTGCTGACCGACATCGACCACTTCAAGGCGTTCAACGACACCTTCGGGCATTTGACCGGCGATCAGGTGCTCCGCCTGGTCGCGCTCTCAGTCAAGCAGAACGTCAAGGGACAGGACATCGCGGCGCGCTATGGCGGGGAGGAGTTCGCCGTCCTCCTGCCGGGCACGATGCTGCGCGCGGCGCTCACGGTCGCCGATCACATCCGCCGCGCCGTGATGACCAAGGAACTGATGAAGCGGTCGACGGGCGAGCATCTCGGCCGCGTCACCGTCTCGATCGGCGTCGCGGTGCTGCAGCAGGGCGAGACCGCGCAATCGCTCATCGAACGGGCGGATGGATGCCTGTATGCGGCCAAACGCTGCGGCCGCAACCGCGTCATGTGCGAAACCGACCCCGCGGTTGTTTCGGTCGCATCCAAGGTTGCCTGATCGGTCACTTCGCTCAAGCGGCGGTCGATACCGCCTTGCCGGAGTGCACCGCGCCGCCGCTGGCGGAACGGTACTGTTCGAGCACGAACAACCGCAGCGCCGACGACAAATTGCCGGTGGTGCGCTCACTGTCGATCAGCGCGATCAAGGATGACAGCCGCTGGTTCCGCTGCTGCGCGATCTCCTTCAGCGCGGTCCAGAATTCGTCCTCGAGGCTGACGCTGGTCTTGTGATTGTTGATCATGATCGATCGTTTGGCGATCATGGATTTCATCATTCAACCTCCGGCCCACTGGCGCGTATACTTGATCGGAATACAGCCCGCCCTTAGGGAAGTTGCACAAGAGTATGGGCGTGCGGAACCGTGATTTTACGTATGTAAACTGTTATTTGAGTCGTAATGCGATGTCCCGCAGGGCGATCATCCGCCGATCGAGCGATGCGACGGAGCGCCCGTGACGGATCCGGGGCCGAAATCCGGTTTTTGGAAAATCAGCGCTTCTTCGTCGACCGCTTGGCGGGACGAGACTTGGCGGGAGGAGACTTGGCAGGGCGAGACTTGGCAGGGCGGGATTTGGCAGGACGAGATTTGGCGGCTTCAACCGCCTTGCGTTGCGCCGTCGCGTGCGCATCCCGCGCCCAGCGCGCGAGTTCCTCGGGATCGTCATAGAGACGATCCGGCATTCGCCAGTATGAGGTCAGGGAGTGCCTGCCGGCTTTGGTCGCATAGCTGAAGGGCCTGAGCCCTTCTTGTTCGAAAGCCGGGATCGTTGCGTCATCGGCCTTCAGGTAGACCGCATCGTCGCGCGTCACGATCGCGATCATCAGGCCGTCGACGAAAACACCGACGCCTCCGAACATGCGGCGGACATCGACCGGACCGAAATCCCGAAACAGCTCGCGGATGGTTTCGGCGTCCATGCGACGCCCCGAAGCTTAATGCGCGTCGGCGCCGGCCGAATCGGAGGCCGGCGTGAGCTGGACGGATTCGCCGCAGCCGCAGGCCGAGGTCTGGTTCGGGTTGTTGAACACGAAGGTCGAGGAGAGCTTGTCGACCTTGAAATCCATCTCGGTGCCGAGCAGGAACAGCACCGCCTTGGGATCGATCAGCAGCTTGACGCCTTTGTCCTCGACCACCTCGTCGAACTTCGCCGGCTCTTCCGCATATTCCATCGTGTAGGCCATGCCGGCGCAGCCGCCGTTCTTGACGCCGACGCGCACACCCGCGATCGGCTTTTCCGATTTGGCCATGATCGCCTTGATGCGCTCGGCTGCGGCGTCCGTCAGCCGCATCACCTGGGGTCGGGGCCTTGCAGCGGCCATTTCGTTTCTCCTGTTGTCCGGGTTCAAGGCCCGGCAGCGGAATCCACTATAGCCTTAAAATAACAACGAATTTCCGAATGTGAAGCCTGCCCACATCCGACATTACCACATGTTCAGCGTCGCGCGCGCCTCGTCCGACATCCGGCTCTGGTCCCACGGCGGATCCCAGACGATGTTCACCGTCACCGGCCCGACGCCCGCGACGCTCGATACGGCGTTTTCCACCATGATCGGGAGTTCCTGCGCCGACGGGCAGTTCGGCGTCGTCAGCGTCATGTCGACCGTCACGGTGCGGTCGTCCGCGATATCGACCTTGTAGATGAGGCCGAGCTCGTAGATGTCGGCGGGAATTTCCGGATCGTAGACGGTCTTCAGCGCCCCGACGATCTCGTCGCTCAGGCGCGCGACTTCCTCGGTGGGGAGCCCGCTTGCGGGTTCGCCGCCGGCCGGCGCGGCTTCGGCCGTTTTCGTTTCGTCGGTCATGCGAACATGTCCTGTGCCTTGATCAAGGCCTGTGCGAGGCTGTCGACCTCGGCCTTGGTGTTATAGAGCCCGAACGACGCGCGGCAGGTCGCCGTGACGCCGAAACGCGCCAGCAGCGGCATGGCGCAGTGCGTGCCGGCGCGCACCGCGACGCCGGCGCGGTCAATCACGGTCGCGATGTCGTGCGGGTGCGCGTTCTTCATCTCGAAAGAAACGATCGCGCCCTTCTCCTTGGCGGTGCCGATGATGCGTAGCGAGTTGATCTCGCGCAGCCGGTCATGGGCATATTTGACGACATCGTTCTCATGCGCGCGGATGCGCGCCTTGCCGATCGACTGGATGTAATCGAGCGCGGCGCCGAGCCCGATGGCCTGCACGATCGGCGGCGTGCCGGCCTCGAACTTGTGCGGCGGATCGCCGTAAATGACGCGATCCTCGAACACCTCGCGGATCATCTCGCCGCCGCCGTTGAACGGCCGCATCGCGACGAGATGCTCGTGTTTGCCGTAGAGCGCGCCGATCCCGGTCGGGCCATAAAGCTTGTGGCCGGTCACCACGTAGAAGTCGCACCCGATGTCCTGCACGTCGATATCGAAGTGCACGGCGGCCTGGCTGCCGTCGACCAGCACCGGAATGCCGCGCGCATGCGCGATGCGCACGACCTCTTTTATCGGCACGATGGTGCCGAGCGCGTTCGACATGTGCGTGATCGCCACCATCTTGGTGCGGGCGGTGAGCAGCTTCTCGAATTCCTCGATGAGGAAATTGCCGTCCTCATCGACCGGCGCCCACTTGATCACCGCGCCATGGCGCTCGCGCAGGAAGTTCCACGGCACGATGTTGGAGTGGTGCTCCATGATCGAGAGCACGATCTCGTCGCCCGGCTGGATGCGGTCGCGCCCGAACGTCGCGGCAACGAGATTCATGGCCTCGGTGGCGTTGCGGGTGAAGACGATCTCTTCCGGCCGCGCGGCGTTGAGATACGCTCGCACCTTCTCGCGCGCGCCCTCATAGCCCTCGGTCGCCGCGTTGGCGAGATAATGCAGGCCGCGATGCACATTGGCGTATTCGGACGTATAGGCCTTGTTCAGCCGGTCGAGCACGGCCTGCGGCTTTTGCGCCGAGGCGGCGTTGTCGAGATAGACCAGCGGCTTGCCGTAGACCTGCATGGCGAGCGCGGGAAAATCCTTGCGGATCTGCTCGACGTCGTAGGAGCCGTTGGTGGCTGCCGGGTGCATGGTTTAGCCTCGCGCCTTGAGCCACGCGCTGACGGCCTCGATCAGCGCCTCGCGCAGGCCGGCATGCTCGATGCCCTCGATCGCGTCGCCGACGAAGG
>JBBWZU010000112.1:0-20872 GCA_039649225.1 Hyphomicrobiales bacterium
AGCTCATCTCCGTCGAAAAGGGACTCGACCCACGCAAGTTCACCCTTGTCGGCTTTGGCGGAGCCGGACCGCTGCACGTAGCCAACCTCGCAGAAGCGATCGGCATTCGCACCGTTCTGGTTCCACCAGCCCCAGGGAACGCCTCCGCGGCGGGCCTGCTTTCCGCCGAAATTCGACAGGATCTCGTCCGCACGCTGGTTTGCACCCTGAACAAGGCTGACGCGGCCGAACTGGAGAGGGTCGTCGACGATCTCGTCGCGGACGCCATCGCCCTCATGACCGAGGAGCATGTGCCCGCCGAGGATCAGCACGTCGCGATGACGGCAGACCTGCGCTACGGTGGTCAATCGCACGAGATCACGCTGCCGCTCGAGCGGAGCGACTTCACGGATCCGGGGTTTGCGCGGCTAGGCCGCCGTTTCGCGGACCGTCACAAAGCGCTCTACGGCTACGAGCTCACCGGACGGACGATCGAGCTCGTCAACATTCGAACGAGCGCATTCGGCTCGAGCCCGCGCCTGCCGTGGCCGGAGCTCCCTGCGGCTTGCGCCAGCCCGGTCGCACAAAGCGAGCGCAAGATCTGGCACCGCGTCATGAACGGTGCTGCGCCGTGGCCGGTCTACCGGTTCGAGACCGTGAGCGCCGGAGTCCGCATTAACGGACCCGCGATCGTGGAGTATCCCGGATCAACGCTCGTGGTACCGCCCAACTGGTCGGCGACCTATGATCGCTGGCTGAATGCCATTCTCCGCCATGTCTAACCCCATCGCAGGATCCATCTCCATGGCCGTCGATCCCATTACGCTCGAGATCGTGCGCAACGCGCTCGTGATGACTGCGGAGCAGATCACGGCGCGCATGATCCGCTCCGCGACCGCCGTCATCGTCAAGGAGATGGAGGATTGCTCAGCCGCGATCTTTGATGCGCGCGGCCGCCTTCTTGCGGAATCGGCGAGCATTCCGATTCATCTCAACTGCATCGGGCTCTGCTTGCGGACGATCGTCGACCACTACATTCCGCTCTCGGAATGGAAGCCGGGCGACGTCATCATTACGAATGACCCGTACGCCGGCCCAACCTCTCTCTCCTCGCATCACACCAACGACATCATCGCATTCTCGCCGGTCTATTGGCAGGACGAGCTCGTTGCGATCGCGGCTCTCAACACCCATCACATGGATGTGGGTGCGACATGGATGGCCTCGCGCGGCTGGAATGTCGAAATCGAGCAGGAAGGCCTGCGCATTCCGCCCCTCAGGATCGTTGAGGCCGGGGTCATGGACCAGCAGATCCTGCGCCTCATTCTCAACAATACGCGGTTACCCGAAAGCCTCGAGAATGATCTCACCTCACAGATCGCCAGCATCGGGCTCGCTGCCGGCGAACTTGTCTCGCTCTACGACCGCTACGGTCACGAAACGATGCACGCGTGTTACGACGCGCTCATCGACCACTCGGAGCGTCGCACCCGCGAGGAAATCGCAAAGATTCCCGACGGCATCTATCGTCACGAGGAGCTGGTCCTGGAAGACGGCGAGCGGGGCGGCCCCTACCGGCTCTGTCTCAAGCTCACCGTCGCGGGTGATGAGATGGAATTTGATTTCACCGGAACCGACCGCCAGATCGCCGGTCCGATCAACGCGCCGCTCTCCGCGACCTATGCGGCGACCTTCTACGTGGTGCGATGCATCACGGACCCGTCGATCCCGAATACCGAGGGCTGCAAGCGTCCGATCCGGATCGTGGCGCCGCCGGGAACGCTGGTGAATGCGCAATGGCCGGCCGCGTGCATTCAACGGATGGTCGTCTGCCACTCCATCGTCGACCTGGTAATGGGCGCGCTAGCCGAGGCGGTTCCAAATCGCGTCATGGCGGATTCCTGCGGATGCACATACAACGACACCTCGGTCGAACATCCCGCGACCGGCGGGCGCGTCGCTTTCGGGGAAGTCGTGCCGGGCGGCATCGGCGCAACAGCACGCGCCGACGGCGCCAGCGTTCTGTCGTGCCATGTCACCAACTGTCCAATCCCGCCGATCGAGGCCACCGAGATCGAGGCACCGGTTCTCTATCTGCGCCGCGAATTCGTCGCCGACACGGGCGGGCCAGGAGAATTCCGCGGCGGCCTCGGCCAAGTTTTGGCCTACAAGGTCCTGACCGACGGCGCGCGATTTGCCCACACCTCGCAAAAGAGCGTCATCCCTCCGCAGGGCGCGGCTGGTGGGCGAGCGGGCGCGAGCGGATATTGGGTGATCAATGAGGGCACAGAGGGCGAGCGTCGGCTTATCTTCGCCATTGGAGACCTCGAGGTGCTCGCGCGCGGCGACACCGTGACGCACTATGGTGCGGGCGGCGGCGGCTACGGCGATCCACGCGAGCGGCCTCTCGAGCACGTGCTGCGAGACCTTCGCGACGGGCTGATCTCGCCCGAGGCGGCCTTGCGAGACTATGGCGTATCGCTCAAGGACGCCAACGCGGCCTAGTGCCAAACCGACACTGAGTGGACCGGCAGCTGTCGCTGCCTGTCCCGCGCTGTTCGAAACCGTCAACTCCCTTCCCAGGTAGGTTCATCGGCAGGCGAGCTCCCGTATCGTTGCGCCGAAACCGTCGGATCGGATCGACAGGCAGCAACAGCGGCAAGCTCCTTATGAAAGGCAATCACCAAGCGTTCTCTACGATCGAGTACAAGGCCCGGCTCCAACGCGTTCAAGCCGAGATGCGACGTCGCGATATCCCTTTGCTCCTGCTCCATAGCCCGGAGAACATCTACTATCTCTCGGGTTACCAGACGTCCGGCTACTTTGCCTATCAGGCGCTGATCGTGACGGAAGCCGAGGAGCCCACGCTGCTCGTCCGATTTCTGGAGCGGGGCAACGTCGACGAATACGCATGGGTTTCCCACGACGAGACATGGCGGGAAGGCGACGATGTCATCGCGCGCACCGTCGAGGTGATCCAGAGCGTCGCCAATGGTTGCCGCAGCATCGGCATCGAGAGGAGCTGCTGGTTCCTGACCGTCGAGGTTGCCGAGGGCCTGGCGCGTCTCCTCCCGAACGTGCGCTTCGTCGACGCGAGTCAACTCGTCGATCGCATCCGGCTGATCAAGTCCGAGGCGGAAGTCCGCTATATCAGACAAGCGGCGGACATAACCGAGCACCAGATCCGCGTCGCTGTTGACGCGGCACACCATGGCGCGACCGAGGCGGAGCTCGCGGCTGCGACGCTTCACGCGGGCATTCTCGCCGGCGGGGAGTACACCGGCCTGCCATGTCACTTCATGTCTGGCTATCGCTACAACGTGTGTCATGGCGCTTGGACGTCGAAGGTGATTTCGCGTGGAGAGCTCATTCTTGTCGAGATATACAGCAGCGTCGAGCGATATCATGCGACACAGATCCGGACGATTTGCGTCGGTGCGCCGGCGCCGGAACACCTCGAGACCGCACGACTGGTGACCGAAGCGCAAGACAGGGCACTGGCCGCCATGCGCCCCGGAGCTTCGAGCCGCGACATCGATGCAATGGTCCGACACGCGCTGCGCAAGATTCGTGGCGAGTACTATAACCGCTCCGGCTACTCGACCGGCATCGGCTTCCCTCCGCGCACCGCCGAATGGGAGACGCTCGACTTCAACGAGCAGACGGATTGGGAGCTCCAGGAGGGCATGGTGTTTCACATGCTGGCGCTGGCGCAAGGATTTGGCGTGAGCGAGACCGTGGTGGTCACGACCCGCGGAATCGAACGTCTCACACACTCAAATCCCCGCGCGCTCCTCGCGGCGGATACATAAGCGCGCTCGGTAGCTTTCGACCGAACCGTCTCGCTTCGGCGCTCAATCGTCCTTGTCCAGCGAGTAGCCTACCGACCGAACTGTCTGAATGACATTTGGCGCACCGTCCCGGTTCAAGGCTTTGCGGAGCGCGACGACCTGGGCATCCACGGTACGTGGATCAATCGGCGCACCACGCGGCCATACGAACGCGATGAGCGCCTGCCGCGAGAACGCCCGCTGGGGATGCCGGACGAGATGGCATAGCAGACGGAAACCCAACGGTCCGAGATCGACGCGACGATGATCGCGGTACACACGATGTCTGCGCAGATCGATGTCGATGTCACCGAACGACAGATTTTTCGGCGCGGGCAAAGGCATCGTCGGCACCTTGCGCAACAAGGCGCGGACCCGCGCGATCAGCTGATCCGGATCGACGGGTTTCGACAGGACATCGGACATGCGATCGTCCCGCAGTTCCGGACCGGGCGCGCTATCGGTGTCGGTGAGAAGAAGCACCGGCGTTGGCGCGAACGCAAACTCATCCGCATCCGGGATGTCCACGCGCATCGGACAAAGCGCCGCATCGACAATGACAAGATCGCTTGGGTCCTGCTCATCGTGCATGGCTTCTTCCATGGTGTGTGCCGCCGAGATATGAAATCCGCCTTCCGACAGAATGTGCCGGAGCAGCGGTTCCATATCATCGGTCACGACAAGCTTCAGATTCTGACTCAACATGCCCTCCGACAAATGTCGGCCGCGGTGACGGCGCCATAGCTGCAGGCAATCGCCCATTCGGCGTCCCCGTGTCGCCGGGACGCTTTCTTAAGATTAATACGTTCACACGCAAAGCGTGAAAAATATCTCGAAATATATTGTTACTACGGGGCGCCAACAGATGCACAAAGACGCATCCGCGGTGTGTTGGAGCTTTGCATCTGTGCCGCATTCGCGCGACACGCTCGGCGGCCATGCATGGTGGCCGCCGCTGTTCATTTCGATGGCTTACGTCTTATGGATGTTCCCCCCGTCCCAAAAATGCGGAAGGACATAGGAGGAAATACAAGCCAGCAAGGCTGACGTGGACGTGCCTCGCAATAACGATAGGCCTGTGGTCGGCATGATACCGGCAGCGGCGCGATCCGCGCGCTGCGGCGCGCGTCCCTTGGAAATGACGCGAACTGGACAATGGCGGGATCGGTGCCGGTCCGATTGCTGCTCGACGGCGTGCTTGATGTGAGATCCGCGCCGATGTCGCTCCTGAGGGGAGCCAAGCAGGCGCCGACGAGACTGGCGCCAGACGGAATCGTTACCTTAGGCGACCCCTGCCAGGGTGGATACCTAGGTACCCTGGCAGGCGCCCTACGCGAATCTCAGATTGCGGGACCGATCCCGCCGAGCCTAACCTTGCGGCCGTCTCAGATCTGCTCGAGCGCGATCCGAACAGACCAAAGCTCGGACCAATGCCGCCGAGCCGGACCTTGCCGGGGTTCCGCAACATTGGGCGCGGTATGATGGGCCCGAGGGATTACTGGCTTGCAGGCTGGAATTCGGTCTCACGCGTGAACATGACCGCCTCCGATCTTGAGTCGGGCGGTCGCCTCGACCACGAGGGACTACACGACCGGGCGCCGTCTACCGTGAAAACAACTGGAGACAGATCGTCAAAAATGCAGGCATCGCTTTTAAAAGAGAACGTAGACCCCGGTTTTAAAAGCCGCCGCAATTTTAACGTGACTGGACACATCTTCGCTTGGAGAACAACACCGAGGATCGAACGTCACCCATTCACGCGTCGATCACATGGCGTGGTTCAACGAAGGGCTGAGTGATGTCGAATGGAGCGAATGATCGCGCCGAATCGACGCCTGTCAGGGGGCGAGCGAAAGTCGTTTCGACCGACGGCATGCGCGGACCTGCGACACAAGCTATCGTCCGAATCCATGTGCTTGGGCGTATGCAGGCGACGACGTACCTCGGACAAGACATCCTTCCCCGTGAGAAGAAAGCCCGCGCCATCCTTGGATATTTGTGCTTCGCGGCCGGCGCACCCGTTCCGCGCAGTCGTCTGGCGTCGATGTTATGGGATCGAGTTCCGGACAATCACGCCCGCCGCAGCCTTCGGCGAGCCCTGCGCGCGCTGGCGGCCGCCATGGGTCCTCTTGCAAACGAGCTCCTGTCCGGCGATCGCAACACTATCAGGCTGGATACAAGTCTGTGTTGGATCGACGCGCTGGCGGTCCGTGCGCACAACGCGATCGACTACAAGCCATCTCAAGAGAATGTGCTATCGCTATGCGTGGGCGCCCTCCTCGAGGAGACGGTGGGTCTAAGCCCGTCCTACGATCAATGGCTCATCGGAGAGCAGACGCGCTTCTTCGAGCAGCTCCATGAGCGTTTCAATGGCGAGATCGCCGAGCTCGATCAGCCGCAAGTCAGCCCCGAGCGGCGCGCGGCAATTGCGCGACGACTGATCACCATCGACCCAACGCATGAACGAGCATCCCGGGTCCTGATGCGGTCCTATGTGGACAGGGGGGAGTGCGCGCAGGCGTTGCGCGAGTTTGCGAGATGCCGTGACGCGCTTCGCAAGAGCTTGGGCGTCGAGCCGTCGCCGGAAACGCGCGCGCTTTACGAAGCGGCACGCATTTACTCCGGTCCTGATGTCTACGACAAGAATCCATGCATCGGCGCGAGCCGTAGTCGAACCCGCGCGGCCGCCGAGATCCCGACACGGCCTCGACGCATCCGTGTGGGTGTTCTCCCATTCTTGGCAAGTAGACTCCCCGAAGAAGAAAATCTCGCCTTTTCGCTCAGCCAGGAGATCGCTGCTGCGCTCGCGCGATTCCGGTGGTTCGACGTCATAGCCCCGTGCTCGCTTATGCGAAGGCCATCGACGTCAGCCGCCAACGAGGACCAGCTCCAGCGCACCGACCTCGATTATGTAGTCGAAGGCGCACTAACCGACACTGGCAAGCACCTTCGCATCAGCGTGCGGCTCCTCGATCTCAACCAATATGCCAAGCCGGTCTGGAGCGACTGTTTCCGGCTGGCCACCGGCGCCCTGCATCAGCTCGACGAGCGGGTCACATCTCGCATTGTGAGTCAGATAGACCCCGCAATCCTATTCATCGAGGGGCAGCCCAAGCGACGTGAGCGCTACGGCGCGACGGGGCTCATTCTGCTTGCCATTCCACTCATCTACAGCATGGAGCGTCAGAAGTATGAGATTGCTGGCGAACTCATCAAGCATGCGCTCGAGATGGATCCGAATGATGCAATGGTTGCGACCTGGGCTGCCCACTGGCACGTCTTCTACGTCGGTCAGGGCTGGACTCAGGATGTGCAGAGCGCGTTCGAGACAGCGCAGGTTCATGCGTTGCGCGCCATCAAGCTGGATCCGGCAAATGCCGAGGCGATGGCGATCCACGCCCACATCTGCTCGTTCCTAAAAAAGGATTTCGACACCGCGTTGTACTACTTTGAACGGTCGCTCCGGCTTAATCCGAACCTGGCACTGACGTGGGCATTGAGCTCTGGAACATACTCTTATATCGGCGAGCCGAACGTTGCCCTGAAACGCCTCGAGCGATATCGCGATCTCGCGCCGTTTGACCCCCATTGTGCCTGGTTCGAAAATTTCTTCACTATCGCGCATACATTCCGTGGTGCCTATGAAGAGGCGGTGCACGTAGGCCGCCGCGCGGTCACTGCCAGCTCGCAGTTCGGCTCCGGCTACAAACCTCTGATTGCCTCACTCGGGCACCTCGGCCTTCAGGATGAGGCGAGGGTATATGTCGATAAGCTTCTATCGATCGAGCCGCACTTTACCATCGCGCGCTTCGCCGAAGTGTATCCCATCCGCCGCGAGTGCGATCGCGAGCGGTACATCATGGGACTCCGCTTGGCCGGCGTGCCGGAGGTTTGACACACGGCGGCAATCGCCTTCGTCATCCGACCATCAGGACCTCACCCAAGGCGAGCTTCCGACGGATCCTGGCGAGGACCTCAGCGGACACCTCGATATATGCCGCTGCGACGCGGTGCCGGCCTATTTGCTTGGCGGGCCCAAGCAACGTGATTGAACATCCTGAAGATTGTATAACGTTGCGGAAGATGCCGAGCGGCATGACGCACAGCAGCTTTGTGATCCCGCTCATGAGGCCAAACTCAAGACAGCCGCAGATGAGCGCGTGAACAATTTGGCGCCTGAGTGCAGGATCAAGATCTTGATCACATCCGAAACGGGTCGCTTCCCAGACGAAGGGCGCGCAAGGCAACTCACCCTCGACAAGATCTGGCCACAGCATCTGAACCATATACGGCCGCGTCGTCGGAACGAGGCGTGTTACGCCGCGCGTTTGGCCGTGGTCGTCAACCCACAGGACATACCTTGCGGCAGGCGTATCAAACTGGTCATATTCGAGGCCGTTGACGTTAGGGACGCGCCACTGCTGACGCTCAACGAACAGCCGATATCGCAGCCGGTGATGCGATATCCAGGCCTCGCCGTGTAGGTGAGCTGTTTCCCAGTCCAGATAGATGATCGACATCGGCGGCCCGCGCTATATGATCGATGGGGCGAACACACATTCGAGCTGGGATACGAGCCAGTCACTCAGGTAATTTACTTGAATGCTCATACTGCCATTGTAATTGTGTTTTCATGCTGATCGTCTGCTCTCTTGGCGCGGAGCGACACGAACGCTCTCAGGTCTGGAGCACCATTCGAAATTCGGACGGTGACATGCCCATGTGGCGCCGAAACATCAGGCTAAAATGGGTTCGGCTGTAATACCCGACAGCCTGGCCGACCTCGGATACCGACATATGAGATCGATGGAGCAGTGCGCGAGCCTGTGACACTCTTTGCTCCATTACGTACTGGTGTGGCGCGGATCCGGTCGCCAGCCGAAACATCTTGGCGAAATGAAAAATGCTCATGCCCGCGACGTCGGCAAGCTCCTGGAGCGAGATGTCTCGGCTGAGGTTGCTTTCGACATAGTCCTTGGCCCGCGCAAGCCTTCGTGGCGCCATGGCGCAAGACTGAGCGCAAGGGATGGTCTGCCGGTTGGAATGGGCACCGATGAGGTGAAGGGCGAGCCTCTGCGCCAGATCGTCTGCGCTCAGCCCACCATGACCATTTGGGCTCATCATCTGCCGCAGGAGCTGATGGGCGATTCCTTCAAGAACGAGATCGCGTATCAAGAAGCGGGGGAGAATCTCAAGCGTGGCGGGGTCGCGATCAAAGGCTTCTTCGCTCGCACGGCGCAACAGGCGATCGCTCAGGTAGACGAGAACGATCTCACCCGGCTGGTCAAACGTCCATCGTGTTTCAGCTTCAGGTGACAGCACGGCCAGATGACCAGCGCCAGCGAGACCGCTGACGTTCTGGCCCAGTGCCTGCCGCTGCACTGCGAGCGCGTCGGAGTAGACGACGCCGAAGGCGGGCACGCCAAGCGCGGGAACCACGACGTCCAGATCGCTCAACAAGAAGCGGCTCGCCGTCACGAATTCCCATGCATTCGCGGGACTGACGGAAAGGACCTCCGCCCGGCTGACCGCGTGGACGGTCTCGAGCGCCTTCCATTCGCGTCGGTCAGTCGAGCATTCCACCAGTTTGCTCCCCATCCGGTTGCGTCGCGCATCGTCTTGGTGCGCATCAAAGCCTCCATCGGAAGGCTTCATTGGCTCACAAAACAAAGCCCGTTTTCTGGCATTCGGTCGAGCGATTGCAATCTTGGGATTATTTTACCCGCGCCATGTCGGGTTGTGAATTGAAGAATATATATATCTTGCAGTTTGCTTCGGGCAGAGTGCGTGGGAGCACGATGGCGCGTGTGGCTAGCGGCACCCAGCGGCAATTAGCGGCGTCCATGTACTGCGACTTGATGACGTCAGGGCAGGTCCCCATGCCTCGCTCTGTCGCTGCGTAACATCGAAGAGACCACCATGGATCTCGGCGAGTTCATCGAGCAATCGCGTGAGGCCACGACCGCTGGGGAGTTGTTCGATCTGCTCGTTCGTGCAGCTGCCGATCTGGGATTTGAGCGGCTCGCGTACGGGGCGCTGACATCTCACGAGACGGTGGATGTCCCTGGACGTCGTGGGCCCGCTCTTCTTCTCAACTACCCAAGGGATTGGCAAGAGCATTACTTCAAGTGCGGATATCACTTGATCGACCCTGTCGTGACGCAGACGCCGGCGCTCGACAGACCCTATCTGTGGAGCGATATGGTTCGGAAACTGGATCACGGCGCACCCGAGCGGCGAATTTTCGATGAGGCCCGGGATGCGGGCCTGAAATCCGGCCTCAGTGTTCCCCTCCACGGACCGTGGGGTCGCGTGGGCGTGCTGTCTTTTGCATCTCAATTCGATGACGCAGAGCCCTCCCCCAAAATCAATCATCTCAACGTGCTCGCGTCGCAGTTTCACGTCGCCTTTGAGGAGCTCAACGATAGCTTGCGCGCGACGAGGACAGTTCAGCTCTCGGCGCGCGAGGCGGACTGCTTGCGATGGACGGCGGAAGGTAAGTCCGCGTGGGACGTCGGCATGATTCTCGGCATCAGCGAGAACACAGCTAATTTTCACGTGAAAAATGCAATGAAGAAACTGAACACCAGTAGCCGGACCGTCGCCGTGCTCAAGGCCATCCGGCTCAACCTCCTCGATCCTCCTTATCGATGGCGACAAGCCTCCTGATGCACTCGGATGCGGCCGAGCGGATAGCCTGCTCTCCATCGCGCCGCTTGCCATCTTTTCGATTGAGCGCCGGCTTTCCGCCATACTGCGGGAATGTAATCATCTCCGCGGATCACGTTTCCCGCGGAGACCGCTTGTCGTGACGCATCATGAACATCTCCTCGTTCGTTGACGCAACGGAGAGTGTGCAATCACTCGAGCAGCTCTTTAAAATGCTGAGCGAGGCCGCTGAGGCGCGCGGATTCAACACGATCGGCTATATGGCGGCGAACTATCGCGAGCCCGTGAACCTCGTCGAAGATCTCGTCCCTTTGTCGCCCGATTCGCCGAGCGAGACACCGGCGCCCATTGCGGCGAAATACCCCGCAGCGTGGGGCACACGCTACTTTGAACGCAAGTATTATCGGATCGATCCGACTCTCATTCATGCGCCGAGCTTTGCGCGCCCATACCTGTGGCGCGATCTTGAAGATCTGTGCGATCTTGACGACCATGAGCGTTCGTTCTTTCGCGAGGCGTCCGACTTCGGCCTCCAGAACGGTGTGAGTGTCCCGATCCATCGACCCCGGGGAAGGGTCGCGGTGGTATCATTCGCGTCCGATGCGACCGATGTCCGTCCCGAGCGCGAGGCGCGCTATCTCGGAGCGCTTGCCGCTCACTTCGATACAGTGTTTACCGCTTTGGCACGGGGGCCGGATTCGTCCCCTGCCCCCGTCCAGCTCACGCCGCGAGAGCTTGAGTGTCTGCGATGGAGCGCGCGCGGAAAGACATCTTGGGATATCGGCGTGATCCTCGGCATCAGCGAAAGCACGGCCGCATTCCATCTGGCAAATGCAATGAAAAAGCTGGGAGCAGCTAGCCGTACGGTCGCCGTGGTCAAGGCGCTCCGGCTTCATCTCATCGACCTGCCGGCGGTCTGACGCCCGAAATTGCTCCGGGTGCAAAGCTCGACCATACGGCTGTCATGCCGGCGTTCACGCGCGTGAACGCCGGGGCATGATCTGCGAGAGCTTAACCTTAGGAAATGAATAAGCACGATTGATGCCCTCCTTGACGAGTTCGGGCATGATGTCAAACGAGGCAATAAGCTCGCGCTCCAAGCTTGCAACAACCGCCGGGGCATTCTTCTCGGCAACCAACGCCAACACTTCGCCGACAAAGAACTCCGCGTCCAGCCGCCGCTGCGACTCCTCGAGATCGATCAACAGCAGGTAGTGGGTGCGCTCATTCGTGTTGATCGTCAGATCAGTCATCGTCGTGTTCTCCGCCAGCGCGATAATCTGCATGTACAACGCCTCGAGGCGCCAAGCCTGATCGTCCGCCTCGCTCGGCGGTTCATCAAACCCTGCGACGACAACACGATCCTTCTGCCTTTCGGGGACACGCGTAACGGCGGCAATCTTATCGTCGCTGGCATCAGGGAGGTTCATCTCGACGGCATGACGCATGAGTGCGAATCTCAGCTCATACAGCTCATTCATCTCCCTGACGTTCAGCGTCCTCGCGAAGAAGCCGCGCCGCGGCGTGACATCGAGCACGTGTTCGGCCTGGAGCCGAACGAGGCACTCGCGCACTGGCGTGGCGCTGACGCCAAGGTAGTCGGCCAATTCGCCGATGACGAGTTGTTCGGCAGGCCGAAACCGATGCCTGATCAGCATCGTCTTGAGCCAGTGATAGACGCGCGCATGATCAGGCTGGTTCACCAGTTCGTATATCTCTCGTTTTCGACTGGAAGGCCGGTCGGCGCGTGGCGCGTGTCATGTGACTTCAGCGCCTGGCCGTCATCAATGCGCAAGCCAGCGGCCTGCTTGCCGCTGCGGCGCCCGTCCATATTCGGGGTGGGCTGAGTGGAACCATCGGCGCGAACAACGCGGTCGGAGTGCACGCCCGGCTAAGCCCTTCCTTGATAACGGTTGGCAGCCGCTCGATCTGGCCATCGCGGTCGTGCTCAAGCGCCGCAACCGCCTCCGCAATATCCGCCCGTTGCAAGGAACGCCAAAGCCGTTCGATCGAATGTCGGGTTGCCACTATGACATCCGATCGCTCAAGGTCGATCGCGCGCACATAGTGCGTCCGGTCGTTGACGTTGCGGATAGCGTGCACGACGGCGCGGTTCTGCGACAGCGAGGCGACGCGGGTCATCATCGTTTCGAACCAGATTGCTTGCCCAGCGTGCACGCGCGGAGCGTGGTCGCCCGCGGACATCGGCCCCCCTGCTCTCGTGGGCGCATCGTCGGGCGCCAATGGCGCCGAGCATCCTTCTGTTCCACCAAAATCCGCCACTTCAACCGCGCTCTTGAGAAGAAAGAACCGGTATCGGACGAAATCGATCATCTCATTTAGATCGAGCGTTTTCGCGAAGAAACCGCGACGTGGGGCGACGTCCAACAGGCCTTCGGCTTCGAGTCGAATCAGAGCTTCTCTCACGGGCGTCGAGCTCACCCGCAGATGGTCGGCGAGCTCCGCTATCCTGATCTGTTCGCCCGGCCGAAAGCGATAGTTGACCACCTCGGCCTTGAGCGCCTCATAGACCTTGGTAAGGTCGGACCTTAGGTCGCTGTTCATAACGCCCCTGCAGTCGCTGGATCACCGTTGTCCGCGGGTGGCGATTTCTTCGCGAGCCCTCGCTCTCAACGTCAACGATCGCTGGGCCGCCCCGCTCCACGTTTTCGTAGAATGGAACGATTGGTGGGACGGAGTCAGCTACCAGATCGTAGAGGTTGCACCCGCGAATTTCGGATTCTCATGCAGATCGAGGCAAATTCGCGTCAATACGCCATGCTCCGAACCGTGCGATGCCCGATGTCTGCGACATGATATCGCCCACATATTGCCCGCGAGAACAACGATAGAGCTGCGACTGGGCGCGATGTCGCATCAGATGGTGCCCCTCGCATTCTCAACCAATAGATGCAAGTGTCATGAGACAGTCGAGATCGGAGAGGGTGGGCAAGTCGTTAGACGGCGCGCATTTCCACACCAGAGGTTTCATCGATTTGCGAAGCTTATTTATCGCCGCCACCGGGAATCTGCGACGCGCGGTTCATCATGCTGCGTCCGGTCCGCAGCGAAACCGAGCGCGACATCAGCCCGTGATGATGGCGGGCATGATGGTGACCGGCATAGCCATGGCGTGAGTGCTTGGCGAAAGACGGACTCGACGTGGCCAGGACGATCGACGCCGAGCCGAGGACAAGCGCGGCCGCGAATAGCATTTTGGTCATGTTGGACAAGGGTTCGATCTCCTGTTTCGCGTTGTCGTGCGACACGGCAGGAAAACCGCAAAGCTGCGCGATGCGTTCCGTCACGATCACGCGTATATGACCGCCCGTCCGGCGCGCCCGAGCTCGGTACCACGGAACATACGCAAGCCCGGCCTCTTGCGATGCCGGGCTTGCGGTCAAAGACAGTTTGGGTGACTTAGCCAGCGCCGCCGTCGAACACCTGCGAGGCGCGGTCGATGTACTGTTCGTGGATCACCGGGGCCTGGGTGCGCGGCAGCGCGACCGGACGGGTCTTCAGGGTCTGCTGTTGCACAGCCGCCGGCGCATATGTCTCGTCGAAGCTGACGCCTTCAGCCAGCGCAACCGACGCGGAACCGAGGATGAGGGTGGCGGCAAGGGCCAGTCTGGTCTTGGTAAACATAACGTAAACTCCTGATTTTGTTGGGCCTTACGGTGAAGGCTCTGTCCGTCTTGGCGCGGTCTTGTTTGTCTTGATCGCGTCGACTAGTTGGATATAGACCCCTTGATTGATTTTAATACCATGTATAATTCGAATGAACTATTCGATTGGAACGCACAATGCGCGGATCTGAATTTGCCGAACTGACCGCCTTCGTGGCGGTGGCCGAGCAGCGCAGTTTCGCCAAGGCCGCCGCCCAACTCGGCATCGCGCCATCCACCTTGAGCCAGACCATCCGCGCCCTGGAGGAGCGGCTCGGCGTACGGCTGCTCAACCGCACCACGCGCAGCGTCGCACCGACCGAGGCGGGCGAGCGGCTGATGGCGCAACTCCAGCCCGCATTCGAGGGCGTGTCCAAGGCCGTCGAGGCGGTGAACGACTTTCGCGACAAGCCGATGGGCACGCTGCGCCTGCTGATGAGCCGGCCGATCGCGAACGGCGCCATCGCGGTGCTGCTGGCGCCGTTCCTGGCCGCCTATCCGGAGATCACGCTCGACATCGTGAGCGATGATTCACGGGTCGACATCGTAAGTGGGCGCTTCGATGCCGGCCTGCGCATCGGCGAACGCATCGAGCGCGACATGATCGCGGTGCGCATCATCGATGAAATCCACATGTATTGCGTCGGCTCGCCGTCTTATTTCGCGAACCGCGAACGACCCAAGCTGCCGGAAGATTTGCGCAATCATGACTGCATCCGCCATCGCTCGCAGTGGGACGGCGCGGTGCATCCCTGGGAATTCGAGCGCGCCGGACAGAAAGTCGAGATCGCCGTGCAAGGCCGCCTGATCGTCAACGACGTCTATCTGGCGCTGCGGGCGGCGCTTGCCGGTGCCGGCATCGCCTACCTGTCGCACAACATGGCCTCACCCTATCGGGCGGACGGAAGGCTCGTGCCGGTGCTGGCAGCCTGGTGCGTGGCGCTCTCGGGCGTCTACATCTACTACCCGAGCCGCCGGCAAGTCCCGGCGCCGCTGCAGGCGTTCATCAACTTCGCCCGCAAGGCGGATTTGTAGACGACGGCCTAGCCACCTGCCGTAAACGGCCGACTCTCGGGCAACGGAATGAACTCGATCTCGTCGCCGGGCACGCCCTGGAAGCTGCCTTGGCGCCATTCGTTCTTGGCCTGCTCGATGCGCTCCTTGCGCGAGGAGACAAAATTCCACCAGACATGGCGCGGCCCGTCGAGCGGCTCACCACCGATCACGGCGATGCGGCTTGGCGTTAACGCCGTCACGGTGATGCGATCGCCGGGCCGAAACACCAGCAGCCGCCCGGCCGCGAAGCGGTCGCCCGCGATGTCGATTTCGCCCGCCACGATATAGATCGCGCGCTCGGTCGCCTCGGCATCGAGCGGCATGGCGCTACCGGCATCGAGCGAGACGTCGGCGAACAAGGTTTCGGAAGTGGTGGCGAGCGGCGAGCGCGCGCCGAACAACGTGCCGGCGATGATCCGCGCGGTTTTGCCCTCTGCGGTGACGACCGGCAGCTCTTTGCCGTCCAAATGGGCAAATCGCGGATCGATCTCCTCATCCTTGGTCGGCATGCCGACCCAGAACTGCAGGCCGTGTAACGGTTCTCCGTCGCGGCGATGGCCGGGCGCGGTCCGTTCCGAATGCACAATTCCACGCCCCGCCGTCATCCAGTTGACCGATCCGGGTTCGATCGCGGCCTTCACGCCCAAACTGTCGCGATGGACGATCTCGCCATCATAGAGATAAGTGAGCGTCGAAAGGCCGATATGCGGATGCGGCCGCACATCCAGGCCATGCCCGCTTTTGAACTCCGCTGGCCCGAAATGATCGAAGAATACGAACGGCCCGACGGTGCGGCGGGTGGAATGTGGCAGCGCGCGGCGCACCGCAAAGCCGTCGCTCAGGTCAACGCTGCGCGGGACGACCACGACCTCGAGGGCGTCGCAGGCATATTTGTCCCCTGCCGTGGGGTCCTTGCCGGGAAAAAAGCTCATGAAAAAACTCCAATTTGCCATCCAACGGGGGTTCTGCCGCCCAAACGGGCGGTTGGTTCGTTTCTTGAATGTCGGGAGGCATGACTCTGTTGTCAAACGCACTTTGGACGCGCTCCCGCAAGGCGGATTTGCAGATCGGCAATGCGGCGGGAGGGGGCTCGCCTAGCGCGAATGTGAAGGACGGCGCCGGAGGCATCGTGGTAGTTGGCAATCGGGGCGTCGGCGGGCGTATTGTTGAAATGGATATGGACTCACCTGCTGCGGCGGGGCGTGCCTTGAAGGCGAACGCGCGGCCCGCAGCCTTGATCACCGGCGCATCCTCCGGGATTGGCGCCGCGCTTGCGCATGTCTTTGCCCAGAACGGCCATGAGGTCGTCCTCACGGCGCGGCGCGCCCCACAGATGGCCAGTGTCGCGTGCAGCATCCGCGCCGCCGGGCACCGCGCGCACACGATCTCCTGCGACCTGTCCCGGCCCGACAGCGCCGAATGCATCGCGCGCGAGATGGCGGCGCTCAACCTCGAGCCCTCGTTCATCGTCAACAACGCCGGCTACGGCCTGCTCGGACCCGCCGCCGCACTCGACCGCAGCGATCAGCTCGCGATGATCGATCTGAATTGCCGCACGCTGACCGAACTGTCACTGCGCTTCATCCCGAGCCTTGCGCGCCATCGCGGCGGCATTTTGAATGTCGCGTCGATCTCGGGCTTCATCCCTGGCCCCGGCATGTCGGTCTACAATGCCTCGAAGGCCTTTGTGATCTCGTTCAGCGTCGGACTGCGGCGCGAGCTTCAGCCCAAGGGCATCCGCGTGACCGCGCTCTGTCCCGGACCGGTGCCGACCGAATTCCAGGCGCGCGCCGGCATCACGGACATTCATTATCCGCGCGGCTTCGATCGCCCGGCCGAAGACGTCGCGCGCGAGGGCTATAAAGGCCTGATGCGCAACCGCGCCATCGTGGTTCCGGGCCTGCACAACAAGCTGGTGCCCTGGCTGCCGCGGTTCCTGCCGCGCAACATCCTCGCCTCGCTGGTCTACGGCCAGTTGCGCCGCTGGGAAGACGCCTGAGCCGCGCGCCGCGGCCGCTTGCCGTAACGCATTGATAGACTTGGGAATGCCGCCCGGTTCATGACTATAATGCGGCTCGTTCTCAGCGAGCCCTAAATCATGGACAGCATTGTCGTCGCCCTGCGTACCTTTCTGGTTCTCGCGTTGCCTTACTTTCGCTCCGAGGACCGGTGGCGCGCGCGCGGCCTGCTCGCCGGGGTGATCGGCGCCGAGCTTGGCCTGGTCTATGTCGCGGTGACGGTGATCCAGTGGAATGCCCGGTTTTTCAACGCGCTCGAGGCGCGCGACTGGACCGGCTTTACCCGCGAGCTGATCATTTTCGGCTTCATCACCCTCGGGGCGATCGTCTCGACGGCCAGCCAATACTACTTCGGCCAGACCCTGCAGATCCGCTGGCGGCGCTGGCTCACCGAACGCTATGTCGCGATCTGGATGGCGGAGGGCCGCCACTACCGCATCCGCTTCGTCGACAACACGGTCGACAACATCCATCTGCGCATCGCCAACGACGTGCTGCTGTTCCTCCAGCGCACGCACGAACTCGGCACGGGACTGCTCAACAGCGTGGTCGCGCTGTTCTCATTCGCCATCATCCTGTGGGCGCTGTCGGCCGAAACCCCGCTGCCGCTGTTCGGCGTCAACCTGCAGGTTCCCGGCTACCTGATCTGGATCGCGCTCTCCTATGCGAGCATCGGCACGCTGGTGGCGCACCTGATCGGCTGGCGCCTGATCCCGCTGCAATTCTCGCAGCAGCGCTATGAATCGGACTTCCGCTTCGCGATCGCGCGCGTGACCGATAATGCCGAGCCGGTCGCGCTGATGGGCGGCGAGGCGGTCGAGCGCACCGAACTGCGGACACGCTTCTGGCGGCTGGTGCGCAACTGGACCGCTTTGGTGCAGCGCCAGACGCGGCTGATCGCGTTCGGGGCGGGCTACGGCCATATCTCGACGGTGTTTCCGATCCTGGTGGTGAGCCCGGCCTATCTCACCGGCGCGATCACGCTCGGCGCGCTGATCCAGGCGCATCTCACCTTCCAGCGCGTCGAGGGCGCCTTCGCATTCTGCATCGGCGCCTATCCGAAGATCGCCGAGTGGAAGGCGATCGTGGACCGTCTGGCGCAGTTCGAGGCCGCGATGGCGGTGGTCGATGCCTATCGCGATCCGCTCGCCAAGATCGCGTTCATGCCGGAGCCGGTGCGCGATGTGGCAATCGACAATCTGGTGGTGCGGCTCGCTTCCGGTGAAGCGATTGCGGCCGTGCCCAATATCGCGCTCTCGCCCGGCGACGGATTGCTGGTGAGCGGGCAATCCGGCTCCGGAAAATCGAGTCTGTTCCGCGCCCTCGCGGGCCTATGGCCGCTCGGCGAGGGATCGATCCGCCTGCCGCAGGGCGCGCGCATCCTGGCGCTGCCGCAACGACCGTATTTTCCGCTCGGCACGCTGCGCCAGGCGCTGACCTATCCGACGCTGGCGGAAAACATCGTCGATGCCGAACTGCGCGGCGCGGTTGCGGCCGCGGGCCTGAGCCATCTGAGTCAGCGGCTCGACGAGGAAGCGGACTGGAGCGCCGTGCTCTCCGGCGGCGAGCAACAGCGCGTCGCCTTCGCGCGCGCGCTGATCGCCAAGCCCGACATCCTGCTGCTCGATGAAGCCGTCACGACGCTGGAGGAAGCCGACGGCGCCGAACTCTACCGCATGTTGGCGCAGCACATGCCGAACATGATCATCATCTCGATCGGCCGCCCGGCGCTGCTCTCCGGCATGCACACGCGCGCCATCGTGCTCGACGGCGCGCCCGCCTCGTCACGCGGGACCGTGCCGATTGCGGCCGCCATGCCGGCGTAATCCGATCGTGTGGAAGCATCGACATGCACAAGATGAATCTCTGGGATGCCAAATGGGACCTTGATGAGGCGCAGTGTCCCTGCGACATCCACTTCAATCAGTGGATCGAGACAAACAAGATCGCCAACAAGACGATCTATCATTTCGGCACCGGCATGCATCACATCGTGGGGATTGCGCAGGCGGAAAACGGCCTGAACAACGCGGTATTCGGCATCACGGCGTCGATCGTCGAATACCAAGCCTACGTCAAGCTGGTCAGCGAAAACCATCAGATCGCCAAGCGCTATCTCGCCTACTTCGGCGATATCTATCTCAGCGATCCGCGGCTGGTTCCCGAACTCGACATCGTGACGCTGTTCCATGCCAACGAATACATCCACAACGACACACCGAGCGCGGAATACGGCGGCCTCGACGATCTGAAGCTTGCGCGCCTGCTGATCGGCCGGATGCGTCCCGGCGGCCACGTGATGTTCTACACCGGCTCGTTTGCGCTCGACAAAACCGACGCGATGGTCGCGACGCTGGAGAATGAGAAGAAGCTTGCGCGCGAGGGGACGTTCCAGTCGCTGCTGGTTTGCCGGAAGATCGACTGAACTGTCCGCAGTAATGCTGCGGCAGATCTAGTTCACATCCAGCGGCTCGGTCCCGGTCGGCTTGCCGCTGGCGTCGAGCGTGATCTTTTCGACGCGCGCTTCGGCCTGGCGCAGCAGCTCCTCGCAACGCCGTTTCAAGGCTTCGCCCCGCTCGTAGATCGTGACCGATTCCTCGAGCGCGACAGCCCCGCCTTCGAGCTTCTGCACGATCTGCTCGAGCTCGGCGAGCGCCTTCTCGAAGGTGAGCTTCTTGACGTCTGCGTTGGTGTTTTCGACCATGATCGCCCTGTTAACGTGACTCGGCGGCGGAGTCACCATCCCCTGTCACCCCCGCATCAGCGCGGTGACATGCGCGGCGACCGATTTCGACAGCCCTTCAAGGTCGTAGCCGCCTTCGAGCACGGACACGACGCGCCCGTCCGCCCGGCGATCGGCCAGATCCATCAACTTCTGCGTCGCCCAGGTGAAATCGGCCTCGACGAAATTCAGGTTCGCGAGGGGGTCGCGCACATGGGCATCGAAGCCCGCCGAGATGATCACAAGGTCGGGGCCAAACGTTTCAAGCCGCGGCAAGATCGTGGTCTGCATCGCGTCCCGAAACTGATCGCCGCCATCGCCCGGCCGCAGCGGCGCGTTGACGATGGTGTTCTTCGAGCCGCGCTCCGACACCGCCCCGGTGCCGGGATAAAGCGGCATCTGGTGCGTGGAGCAGTACATCACGGTATCGTCGTCCCAGAAAATGTCCTGGCTGCCATTGCCGTGGTGCACGTCGAAATCGATGATCGCGACGCGCTCGGCGCCATGCTTTTTCTGCGCATAGCGCGCCGCGATCGCCACATTGTTGAACAGACAGAAGCCCATCGGCGTCGCCTTCTCGGCGTGATGGCCGGGCGGACGCACGGCGACGAAGGCATTCTTGGCTTTCTTGGCGAATATCTCGTCGACCGCGTAGACGGCGCCACCGGCGCCGCGCAGCGCCGCCTCAAAACTGCCCGGCGACATCGTGGTGTCGGCATCGAGCCCGATCAGCCCTTCGTCCGGCGAGGCCTGCCGCACCTGCTCGACATAGTCGCGCGGATGCGCGAGCGCGATCACGTCAAGCTCGGCCATCGGCGCCTGCTCGCGCGCCAGGGTCTGGAACTTTTCGTCCTCCAGCGCGCGCTCGATCGCGCGCAAGCGGTCCGGCCGCTCGGGATGTCCGTTCGGCGTCAGGTGGTTGAGACAGGCCTG
>JBBWZU010000114.1:0-14889 GCA_039649225.1 Hyphomicrobiales bacterium
CGCAAAGAAAAAACCGCCGCTGAGCGCGATCAGTGCCGGCCAGGTCAATGTGGCGGCCGACGGCCGCAGCGCGATCAGCACGCCGGCAAAGCCGACCGCGACCGCGCTCCAGCGCCGCCAGCCGACACTCT
This sequence comes from Hyphomicrobiales bacterium, assembly GCA_039649225.1. Lineage (GTDB taxonomy): Bacteria > Pseudomonadota > Alphaproteobacteria > Rhizobiales > Xanthobacteraceae > PALSA-894. The sequence goes on from JBBWZU010000114.1 coordinate 132, forward strand.
CTTTGAGAAAGATCGCCGACAGCGCCGTTACATAGATCGGCGCCGCCAGATAGAATGTCACGGTATCGGCGAGCGGCAGATAGCTGACCGCCCAGAAGAACATGATCGATTCGGTCACTGACAGCATGACGCGCGCAACCTGCAGCGCTGGCCGCGGCGCAGCGGCGAAACTGCGGGCGCCCTCGCGCCAGATCAGCGGCGAGAGCAGCAGCAGCGCCGCCATGCTGCGGATCAGCAGCATCTGCCACACGGAGTACGTGGTGAGAAGCCACTTGCCGAGCGCATCATTGCCGCAGAACAGAAAGATGCCGAGCACCATCAGGGCGATGCCGGCAAGCGCTGCAGGGCGCTGGGTCCGCGTCCGCGTGGTCATCGGGAGTCCGTTCAAGGGGGCGGGGCGAACGACGTCTCGCGCGCGGTGACTTGCTCGCGCCAGAAAATGTAAAGTCCGGCGGCGACGATGATGGCGGCGCCGGCGAGCGTGAATACATCGGGGACTTCGCCGAAGAACCGCCAGCCGAACAGGACGCCCCACAGGATCAGCGTGTACTGATAGGGTACGACGACGCTGGCAGGCGCGAGTTTCAGCGAACGGTTGATGCAGAACAGCGCCATGATCGAGATCGCGCCGAAGCCGGACAGGAAGATCATATCGTAGGCAGTCGGCGTCACCCAGCTCAACGGCGCGGCAACTGCGCCGAAGATGAATGTACCGAGAAACTGACTGCTCATCAGCACGATGTCGTCGGTCTCTTTCACCATACGGGTAATGACCATCAAGAGTGCGTAGAACACGCTGCCGCCGAGCGCGATGAGCGCCGGCAATGTGAAGGTCGCGGCTGACGGCCGCAGCGCAATGACGACACCCGCAAAGCCCACCAGTACCGCGGTCCAGCGCCGCCAGCCGACGCGCTCCCGCAGGATCAACACCGAGAGCGCCGTTACGTAAATCGGCCCGGCCAGGTAGAACGTGATCGCGTCGGCCAGCGGCATATAGGCGACCGCCCAGAAGAACATCGCGACTTCGAGCGTCGACAGTACGGTACGCAGGAGTTGCAGGCCCGGCCGCGGCGCCGACGTGAATGCCGCCTTTCCGGCGCGCCAGATCAAGGGGCTGAGCAGCAGCAAGGTCGCGGCGCTGCGCAACAGCAGCAATTGCCCGACCGAATAGGTCGCGAGCAGCCATTTGCCGACCGCGTCATTGATCGAAAACAGCAAGACCCCGGCCAGCATCAATCCGATGCCGGCAAGCGTAGTGGAGCGTGAGCTCGAAGCAAGATGTGAAGGCGAGGTCATGAGGAATCCGGCGGGACGCGGACGTTATGTCCCGCACGCGAGTCGTACAAGTAGGGGCGGGCAAAGGCGCGACTTGTCCGCCGAAGCCCGCCTTCGGGCGAAGGCGGATGCGCCGTGCCCGCATAAAAAAGGCGGGCACGCTTCGCTTTGCCCGCCCTACGACTACGACGCGCCTCGCTGCGCAGCTTCGAACTTGCGCCCGAAGTCTTCCAGCTCATCGGCGTTCAGGTCGCTGACGGCCCAGAGCGAAAATCCCGGCTCGGTCCAGCGCCGGATGTTGAAGCCCTGCAGTGTTTCGATCGCGGCGGCGTGCCGCTCGGCGCCCTGCGCGATGAACAGATTGATGACGTGGACGCGGCGCCGATAGACCAACGCGGCGACCGCCTTGCCGTCGAGATAATCGAGCCGGCCGCCGATCAGCGTGAAGCCCTGCGCAGTCAGGTCCACCACCGGCGGCGCGACATCAAGACGTCCGTTGAACCACGGCTTCACGGTGTGCTGGTCGGTCGAAAGCACATCGGTCAGATGCTCGGCCTGGAGCGAGCGCAGATGCGCCGAAACCAGATCGGACATCACCCGGCCGTTCTGGTCAGTGCGCACGATCGCCAGCACCAGACCCGCGGCGATCGCCGATGACAGGCCGACGCCGCCCGCAAAACCTTTCAGCAGACTGCGCCGATTGACCTTTGCGGCGGCCGGCGCCGGCAGCCGCGCGTCGATACGGCGGCGCAGATCGGCCGGCGCCTTGAAACGCAGATCCGCGGCCGCGAGCGCGCTGCGCATAGCGCGATAGTCGCGCAACTGCGCGGCGCAGCGCTTGCAGGTAGCCACATGCATCTCGACATCGCGCGCATGACCGGCATCGAGCTCATCGTCGAGCAGCGCATGCAACAGCACTTCGGCTTCCTCGCACTTCATTGGGAAGTCCCCTTCTCGGCGGCGATCCATCCCTCGCGCAACAAGGATCGCGCGCGCGCCAGCCGCGACATCACGGTTCCGACCGGCGTATCGATCACGCCGGCGATCTCGCGGTAGCTCAAATCGTTGATTTCACGCAGCACGATCACCTCGCGAAACAAAGGTGGAAGCGCCGCGATCAACCGCTGCATCGTCTCGGCATCGAGACGGCGCAGGACTTCCGCTTCGGGCGTTTCGCGCGCCTCGTTCCAGAATGGCGCGATGCCGTCCGGCTCGTCGGCTTCATCGCCAAGTCCAACCACGACGCCGGCGCGGCGTGCGTATTCGGCGCGGCAGACATTGCGCAGGATCGCGAGCAGCCAGGGCTTGATCGCACCGCCGCGAAACCCGTCGAAATGCCGGAACGCGCGCAGGCAGCATTCCTGCACGGCATCCTCGGCGTCGTGCGCGTTGCCGAGCAGATAGCGCGCCAGCGTATAGGCGTCATCGAGATGCGGCAGCGCCGCTTCGCGAAAGCGTTGCGTCCGGTCGTCGCCGATCATCGCTGTCCTGTCATGGCTGATCGGCCCGATACTGACGCAATCCGCAGCCAACGCAATCGGCCGGTTCATGGGTCCGGCTTCATTGCGTGGCTCCCGTCACCGCCTCGACCACGATCGAAGCGGTCATATGCGGATGCAGCGAGCAGAAATATTCGTATGTGCCCGGCGTCGTGAAAGTGAACGAGAATTTGTCCTCCGTATCGAGTGTCTTCGACCTGAAGGCCTTTCCGGTCGCCACGACCGTGTGCGGGATATCGTCATCATTGTCCCACGTGACGGTTGTTCCGGCTTTCACAACCAGACGCGGCGGATTGAAGGTGAAGTTGTCGATTTTTACCTCCGCGTCGGCCGCGAGCGCGGGACCGGCGAGGAAGAAAAGGAGTGCCGTCATCAGAACGGCACCACGTGACGCGACCGAGAGCACCGCGTGAACGATTTTCTTGATTCTTGTCATCTGTGGCGGTCCCGCTCAGCCTTGCAGCGGCTGATCGACGATCGCAAGGCGCTGCTCGCCTTGCCGGAATGTGACGCTGGCGACGCCGAGCAACCCGCGCAGCTTGTCGTCGGCGACTTTCATCGGACCCGGCGACGGCGCGGAGCCCGGCGCCGGCTGCGGAAACGCGGTCGAGCGCGCGGTGTGGAACGCCACATTGCCCTCGACCTTCTGCATCACCTGATGGATGTGGCCATTGAGCACCGTCACTGAGCCGAAACCCTTGAGCAGCTCGAGCGCGCGGCCTGAGTCCTCGGTGCCCCAGCCCCATTCGGGGTAAACCGTCCAGAGCGGGATGTGGGCAAACACCACGATCGGCGTCGATGCCGATTTGCCCTTCAGATCGTCTTCCAGCCAGGCAAGCTGTTCGGCGCCGAGGCTGCCGAGCCCGCCGGCCTTCAGGTTCGCGACGTTCACGAGCCCGATGAAATGCACGCCGTCGGCATCGAACGCGTACCAGCCGGTGCCGCGCGTGCCGCGGCCGTAACGCTCGCGATAGAGCTTCTGCTCTTCGTCGATGATGTCGTGCTCGCCCGGCACATAGTGCACGTCGAGCTTGGCTTGGCTGATGATCTTGTCGGCATCGTCGAATTCCGCCGGCTTGGACAGATGCGTGATGTCGCCGGTATGGATCATGAAGGACGGCTTGACCGGCAGCGTCTTGATCTTGGCCATCGCCTCTTCGAGCGTGCCCTTGGTGTTCGGGTTGGCGGGCTTGTCGAAGCCCATGTGGCTGTCGCTGATCTGCAGGAACGTCAGGCCGCCCGCACCCGCCGCCATTGCCTCGTTAACGATACCGAGCGAACGCGGCACGCCGCCCGCCACTGTCCATAGGACACCTGTGCCCGCCCATGTCATGCATTCCAGCACGCGGCGGCGGCTGGGGCCGTCATTGCCATTGTGATCATGATGATCGCTGCTCATATCCGTCTCCCATGAAGAGTTTCGCCACGAAGCATTGACGCTTCACGGGACTAGATCGGCCCAGCCGGCGATTTATTCCCGGCTCTTTCGGCTACGAAAAAGCTCCATCTTTTCAGGAATTTGCGCTAGAGACACGGCCATGAAGTTCCTTGACGAGGCCAAGGTCTATATCCGCTCCGGCGACGGGGGAAACGGCTGCGTGTCGTTCCGCCGCGAGAAATTCATCGAATTCGGCGGCCCGAACGGTGGTGACGGCGGGCATGGTGGTGACGTGATCGTGATCGCGGTCGACGGCCTCAACACCCTGATCGACTACCGCTACCAGCAGCATTTCAAGGCCAAGAGCGGCGGCGGCGGTATGGGCAAGGACCGCCACGGCGCCAATGGCGACGACATCATCATGAAGGTGCCGGCCGGAACCCAGATCTACGAGGAAGACGGCGAGACACTGCTCGCCGATCTGACCACGGTCGGGCAGAAATTCGTGCTGGCGCGCGGCGGCAATGGCGGCTTCGGCAATGCGCACTTCAAGTCCTCGACCAATCAGGCGCCGCGCCACGCCAATCCCGGCCTGCCGGGCGAAGAGCGCACCATCCGGCTGCGCCTCAAGCTGATCGCGGATGCCGGCATCATCGGCCTGCCGAATGCCGGCAAGTCGACGTTCCTGGCCGCCGTCAGCGCCGCCAAGCCGAAGATTGCCGACTACCCGTTCACCACGCTGCATCCGCAGCTTGGCGTCGTGCGCATCGACGCGCGCGAATTCGTGCTCGCGGATCTGCCCGGCCTGATCGAGAATGCGCATGAAGGCGTTGGCCTCGGAGACCGCTTCCTCGGCCACATCGAGCGCTGCCGCGTGGTGCTGCATCTGATCGACGGAACCGGCGAGCACGCCGGCAGGGACTACAAGACCGTGCGGCACGAGCTTGAGGCCTATGGCCACGGCCTGACCGACAAGCCCGAGATCGTCGCGCTCAACAAGGCGGACGCGCTCGATCCCGAGCAGCTCAAGCAGCAGGTCGCCCGCCTCAAGCGCGCCGCGAAGAAAACGCCGCTGGTGCTGTCCGCGGTGTCCCAATCCGGCGTGCCGGAGGTGCTGCGTTCGCTGGTGCGCGTCATCCACGGCGAGAAGCAGGCGCAAGGCGAGCTCGCCGAGCCGGCTGAAAGTTGGCATCCCTGACCGGCAGAATTGCCAAGCCTGCCGGTCTGTGAGACAGGGTCAGGCGCAAAGCCCGGCAACGTCATCATGTCACGCAAAACCCCTCGCCTCGCGGACTTTCGCCGCATCGTCATCAAGGTCGGCTCGTCGCTGCTTGTCGACTCGGATGCGGGACGCGCGAAGGAAGAATGGCTCGCCTCGCTGGCGCAAGACATCGCCGAGCTGCATGGCGACAAACGCGACATTCTGGTCGTGTCGTCCGGCGCGATCGCGCTCGGGCGCGCCGTGCTGAAACTGCCGCGCGGCGCGCTCAAGCTGGAAGACAGCCAGGCCGCCGCCGCCGTCGGACAGATTTCGCTCGCGCGCACCTGGGCCGAGGCGCTCGGCCGCCATTCCATCGCGGCCGGGCAGATCTTGCTGACGCTCACCGATACCGAGGAGCGGCGCAACTATCTCAACGCCCGCTCGACCATCGGCAAGCTGCTCGAATGGCGCAGCGTGCCGGTGATCAACGAGAACGATACGGTCGCGACCAGCGAAATCCGCTATGGCGACAATGACCGCCTCGCGGCGCGCGTCGCCATGATGGCGAGCGCGGATCTGCTGGTGCTGCTGTCCGACATCGACGGGCTCTACGACGCGCCGCCGCAGGCCGGCCTGCAGGCCAATCTCATTCCGCTGGTCGAGCGCATCACGCCCGAGATCGAAGGCATGGCGGGCGCATCCGGCTCGGAATTGTCACGCGGCGGCATGACCACCAAGATCGAAGCCGGCAAGATCGCCACCACCGGCGGCATCCATATGGTGATCGCCTCCGGCCGTGTCGCGCATCCGCTGCGCGCGATCCGCGACGGCGGGCGCTGCACCTGGTTTCTTACCCCCGCCAATCCGATCACCGCGCGCAAGAAATGGATCGCCGGTTCGCTCGAACCGAAGGGCACGCTCACGATCGATGCCGGCGCGGTCGCGGCGCTGCGCCGCGGCAACAGCCTGCTGCCGGTCGGAGTCATCAAGGTCGAGGGCAACTTCACGCGCGGCGATGCCGTGGTGGTGCGCGGGCCGGATACCGCCGAAATCGGCCGCGGCCTTGTCGCCTATGACGCCGTGGACGCTGAACGGATCAAGGGGCGGTCTTCCTCCGACCTCCAGATCATCCTCGGCATCGAGGGCCGTGCCGAGATGGTGCATCGGGACGATCTGGTGCTCGGGCACGCCTGAGGGTTGCCAAGCGCTGACATTCGCGAGTGGCGTTCGTGGAACCGGCCGCCTATGTCAAACGTAGTGGATGGGGGCATCGCCACGATTTTGGGGCTCTATGCGCGCGGTTACCATTCAGCCATCCGTTCCGAACTCCGCGAGATTATTGGATGTGCCCGACCCGCCGCCGAGCGAGGGCGCAATCCTCGTTGACGCGCTGGCGCTCGGCGTCTGCGGCACCGATCATGAGATGGTCGCCGGGCACTACGGCGAAGCCCCGCCCGGTCATGAGCGCCTGATCCTCGGCCACGAGTCGCTCGGCCGCGTGCGCGAAGCGCCGACGGATTCGGGCTTCGCGATCGGCGATCACATCGTCGGCATCGTGCGGCAGCGCGATCCGGTGCCCTGCCCGGCTTGCGCGGCGGGCGAATGGGACATGTGCCGTAACGGCCAATACACCGAACACGGCATCAAGGGCCTGAACGGTTTCGGCGCCGAGCGCTTTCGCATCGATCCAGACTATGCGGTGAAGGTCGACAAGGCGCTGGGCATTCTCGGCGTGCTGATCGAGCCGACCAGCGTTGTCGCCAAGGCCTGGGACCACACCGATCGCCTCTGGCGGCTGAAAGCCATGCCGCCTAAACGCGTGCTGGTCACCGGCGCAGGCCCGATCGGATTGCTGGCGGCGCTGATCGGGCAGCAACGCGGGCTCGACGTTCATGTCTACGATCACAATGAGACAGGCCCAAAGCCCGAGCTGGTGCGCGCACTCGGCGGCACCTATCACTCCGGGGCGCTCGATGATCTGGCGGCGCTGACGCCCGACGTCGCGATCGAATGCACCGGCGTGCCGGATGTCATCGCGGCGCTGATCACGCATGTCGCGCCCGACAGCGTGATTTGCCTCACCGGCGTCGGTGCATCGCACAAGAGCCAGTTCGACATCGGCATGTTCAACCGCAACGCCGTGCTCAACAACGGCACGGTATTCGGCACCGTCAATGCCAACCTGCACCACTACGCGATGGCTGCCGATATTCTCGCCCGCGCCGACCGGGCCTGGCTGTCGCGGCTGATCACCCGCCGGGTTTCGCTGGCGGACTTCGCCGCAGCGCTCAGGAAGCAGAAGGGCGACATCAAAGTGGTCATCGATTTCACGCTGTAGGGCAACCATGCCGTTGCGCATCGAAGATTATGCGTTGATCGGCGATTGCGAGAGCGCCGCACTGGTCGGCCGTGACGGCTCGATCGACTGGTTGTGCTGGCCGCGCTTCGATTCCGACGCGTGTTTTGCCGCATTGCTCGGCGCACGCGAGCACGGCCGCTTCCAGATCACGCCACGCGACGGCTATGCGAGCGTGAGCCGGCGCTATCGTCCCGGCACGCTGATCCTCGAAACGCGTTTCGAAACCGAAGGCGGGGCGGTGACGCTGGTCGACTTCATGCCGATGCACGGCCGCAATCCGGATTGCGTGCGCATCGTGGTCGGCGAGCGCGGCCGTGTCGCCATGAGCGTCGAAATGGTGCTGCGTTTCGGCTATGGCGAGATCATCCCCTGGGTGCGTAAGCTCGGCAGCGGAGCGCTGCGCGCGATTGCCGGTCCCGACATGGTGGTATTGCGCACGCCGGTGCACATGCGCGGCGAGAACATGACCACCGTCGGAGAATTCACGGTTGGCGAAGGCGACCGCGTGCCGTTCGTGCTCAGCTATGGCCCTTCGCACCTCCCTGTCCCGGAGGCGTTCGCCGCCGATGCCGCGCTGAAGGACACGCAGGAATTCTGGGACGAGTGGACTCGCAGGGGCCACGTCAGCGACGGCCCTTGGGCTGAAGCCGTTTGCCGTTCGCTGATCACCTTGAAGGCGCTGACCTACGAGCCGACCGGCGGCATCGTTGCTGCGCCGACGACATCGCTGCCGGAATTCATTGGCGGCAACCGCAACTGGGACTATCGCTACTGCTGGGTGCGTGATGCGACCCTCACTTTGCTCGCACTGATGAATGCCGGCTACTACGGCGAGGCGCAGGCGTGGCGCGATTGGCTCACCCGCGCGGTCGCCGGACGCCCGGAGCAGATGGACGTGATGTATGGCGTTGCGGGCGAGCGGCGGCTGACCGAATGGGAAGCGCCCTGGCTTCCCGGTTACGCGGACTCAAGTCCGGTCCGCATCGGCAATGCGGCGCATAGCCAACTCCAGCTCGATGTGTTCGGCGAGGTGATGGACACGCTGCACCAAAGCCGCCGCGGTGGTCTTGCGTCGAACGAATCCGCCTGGGACGTGCAGATCGCGCTACTCGATCACCTGGAAGAGATCTGGCGCAAGCCGGATCAAGGGATCTGGGAAGTGCGCAGCGCGCCGCTGCACTTCACCTACTCGAAGGCGATGGCTTGGGTGGCGTTCGACCGCGCGATCAAGAGCGCCGAGATGTTCGGTCTGCCCGGCAAAGTCGAGCACTGGCGCGAGCTCTGCGCGGAAATCCACGCCGATGTCTGCGCCAAGGGCTGGGATACCAAGCGCAACAGCTTCATGCGTTCCTATAGCTCGACCGATTATGATGCCAGCCTGCTGCTGCTGGCGCCGATCGGATTCTTGAGGCCCGACGACCCCCGCTATCAGGCCACCGTCGCGGCGATCGAGCGGCATCTGATCGTCGACGGACTGGTGATTCGCTACGATACCCGCCACGCGCCGGACGGCCTGCCGGCCGGCGAAGGCGCATTCCTGCCGTGCAGCTTCTGGCTCGCCGACGCCTATCTTCTGACCGGCCGGCGACCGGACGCCGAGAAACTGTTCAAGCGCCTGGTCGGCCTGTGCAACGATGTCGGGCTGTTGAGCGAAGAATACGATCCGCGCGCCAAGCGTCTGCTGGGAAATTTCCCGCAGGCTTTCTCGCACATCGCGCTGATCAACACGGCTTTCAATCTCACCCGCGCCGAAAAGCCGGCCGAGCAGCGCGCCGACCTGCCGAAGGGCACGGCACACCGGGCCGAGGCCGCCCGTTGACGGCTCCTTGCGGCATAAACGCTGCCGCACAGCGCTTTGTGACGCAGCTGCCTGCAATTACAGCGGAATTTGACTTGCGCCTGTTGCAAAAGAGTGACTGCCGCGCCGCCAGAAGGCCGCTATTGTGCGAAACATTAAGGAACGGCCGTCATGGTTGGCCGTTGGATAGAAAACGAGGACTTCCGATGCGTCTGGCATCTGTGCTTGCTCTTTCCGCCGCCGCCATCGCGTTGGCGTCACTGGCGACGCCGGCGGATGCGCAGGGCCGGCGTTACGTCCGGGACCAGAGCGAACGCATCACCATCATCGACGAGAACGGCCGCGCGCACACCCGAATCACAGTGCGGCCACGCAGCTATCTCGACGGCGGCACCCAAGTCGTTCCGGGCGAGCGCAAGTTCAGCGACTATGCGTTTCCGCCGACCTATATGAACGGCTCGGCCTACGCCTCATGGGACCCGACCCAGCAGTATCGCGCACCATTGCCGCTGCAGGGCTGGCTTCCGGGCTATAATCCGTGGACGCCGTTCTGAAGCAGCTACGGCTGATCCACGCCGGTGTTGAGACCGGCGCCTACGCGACATTCCGTTCCAATTCGGCGATCACGGCGTCACCCATTTGGGTTGTGCCGATCGTCGCCGCGCCCGGCGCCGCGATATCCGCGGTACGCAGGCCTTTGTCGAGCGCGGCCGCGATCGCGGCCTCGATCGCGTCGGCTTCCTTCAGCATTCCGAACGAATAGCGCAGCGCCATCGCGAACGACGCGATCATGGCGATCGGGTTCGCGATTCCCTTGCCGGCGATGTCGGGCGCCGAGCCATGCACCGGCTCGTAGAGCGCCTTGCGCTTCTTGGTTTTCGGATCGACCTCGCCGAGCGAGGCCGAGGCCAGCATGCCGAGCGAGCCGGTCAGCATCGCGGCGATATCCGAGAGCATGTCGCCGAACAGATTGTCGGTGACGATGACGTCGAACTGCTTCGGCGAGCGCACCAGCTGCATGCCGCCGGAATCGGCCAGCACATGCTCGAGCTGCACGTCGGGAAACTCCCGGGCATGCACCTGCGTGACGACCTCGTTCCAGAGTACGCCGGTCTTCATCACGTTGCGCTTTTCCATCGACGTCACTTTATTGCGCCGCTTGCGCGCCAGCTCGAAGGCGACGCGCGAAATGCGCTCGATCTCGTAGGTGTCGTAGACCTGGGTATCGACCGCGCGCTTCTGTCCATTGCCAAGGTCGGTGATGGTTTTCGGCTCGCCGAAGTACACGCCGCCGGTCAGCTCGCGCAGGATCATGATGTCGAGGCCCTCCACCAGCTCGCGCTTGAGCGAAGATGCGTCCGCCAGCGCCGGGTAGGTCACGGCCGGTCGCAGATTGGCGTAAAGTTGCAGGTCCTTGCGCAGACGCAGCAGGCCGGCTTCGGGGCGATGCTCGTAGGGCACCTTGTCCCACTTCGGCCCGCCGACCGAGCCGAAGATCACCGCATCCGCGGCCTTCGCCTGCTCGACGACCTCGTCGGTGACCGCAACGCCATGCGCCTCATAGGCGCAGCCACCGCACAGCCCCTCTTCGGTGTTGAAGGTGCCCATGCCATGGGCATTCATCCAGGCGATCAGTTTCTTCACTTCGGCCATGACTTCCGGCCCAATACCGTCGCCGGGGAGAAGAAGGAGATTCATGGTCGCCATGGGGGCTGCTCGCCTGAGTTTTGCTTCGCCATGGCCAAGCATGACGAGGAGAAATAGAACGCGGATTGCTAGAACGCAGCCGCCTCATTGGCAAGGTGTTCCCGCCGCCGCAGTACCGATTGTCACGTGATCCGTGCTACCGTGGCTCCGCCGGGATACTCTGCAACGAACCTTAGGCCGCCATGACCAAGACCAGCCCCGGCAATTTCTTCGAAGACTTCCGGCTCGGCCAGACCATCCGGCACGCAACGCCGCGCACGGTCACGCACGGCGACGTCGCGCTCTACAATGCGCTGTTCGGCGCGCGCTTCCCGCTGCAGTCCTCCGACGTGTTCGCCTACGCGGTCGGCTATCCACAATCGCCGATCGACGATCTGTTGGTGTTCCACATCGTGTTCGGCAAAACCGTGCCGGATATCTCGCTCAACGCCGTGGCGAATCTCGGCTACGCAGATTGCCGCTTTCTGCGCGCGGTCTATCCGGGCGACACGCTGACCGCCGAATCCGAGGTGATCGGCCTGAAGGAGAATTCCAGCCGCAAGACCGGGGTCGTCTACGTCCGCTCGAGCGGTTTCAAGCAGGACGGCACCAAGGTGCTCGAATACGTGCGCTGGGTGATGGTACGCAAGCGCGACGAGGCGGCGGCCGCGCCCGGCGATCTGGTGCCGCAACTGTCCAAGGCGGTCGAAGCTGATGGCTTGGGCGAAGCCTCCCCGATCATCGTCACGCGCTCCTACGACTTCGCGCTTGCCGGCAGCCCGCATCGCTGGGGCGACTATCAGGTCGGCGAGATGATCGACCATGTCGACGGCATGACGGTCGAGGAAGCCGAGCACCAGATGGCGACGCGCCTCTACCAGAACACGGCGCGCGTTCATTTCAACCAGTTCACCCAGAGCAAGGACCGCTTCGGCCGCCGCCTGATCTATGGCGGGCATGTCATTTCGCTGGCGCGCGCGCTCTCGTTCAACGGGCTCGGGAATGCCTATCATATCGCGGCGATCAATGGCGGCCGGCATGTGGCGCCGTTGTTCGCCGGCGGCACGGTATTCGCCTGGACCGAAGTGATGGCGCGAGCCGAGTTGTCGGGGCGCGTCGACGTCGGCGCGCTGCGGCTGCGCACGATCGCGACGAAAGATCACCCCTGCGCCGAGTTCCCGCTCCGGCAGGACGGCGCCGACCATCCGGCGGTGATCCTCGATCTCGATTATTGGGTGCTGATGCCGCGGTGATCTCTACCGATATTCTGTATCAAGTCCAGAAATTCTTGGAATCAAGCCTCAGGTGATCTCGCGCCGCTCAGCCCGCATATGATCCACAAGCTGCCGTGCGTAAGGCGGTAGCGCCTTGTAGTCGCGCACGCAGATCGACAGATCGCGCAGCGCCCAATGATCAGTGAGCTGCACCGCCTTGATCGACAAGGCCTGCGCGGCCCAGCGCGCGGTCGTCTCCGGCACGATGCCGACGCCGACATTGCGCTCGACCAGCCGGCACACGCCGTCGAACGAGCGCAATTGCACGCGCAGCCGGATCGCACGGCCCGCGCGCGCCGCCTTCTCGGCGAGGAAGCGCTGCAGCGCGCTCGCGCGATCGAGGCCGACGAAATCATGGTCGAGCACCTCGGCAAAGTCGATGCGGGCGCGGCGCGCGAGCGGGTGATCGCGCGCGACCACGAGAACGAAACGGTCGGTGCGATACGGATAGGTCTGCAGGGCGCCGGCATCGACGGTGCCCGCAATGATACCGATGTCGGCGACGCCTTCGGCGATCAGCCCGACGATCTCGTCCGACAGTTTCTCCTCCAGATCGACACTGACGTGTGGGTGGTTGGTGAGAAACAGGCTGAGGGTTTCGGGCAAAAATTCGGTGAGCGCGTTGGTATTGGAGAGAACCCGCACCTGGCCGGCGAGCCCGCCCGCATAGGCGCCGAGATCCTCGCGCAGGCGCTCGGCCTGCGAGAGCATGGTACGGGCATGCTGCAGCAGCGTGCGCCCGGCCTGTGTCGGCGTCACCCCGGCGCGGCCGCGTACCAGCAGCGGCGCTCCAAGCGCCTGTTCCATGTTGCGGATACGCGTGCTGGCTGCCGCGAGTGCAAGATGCGCGCGCTCCGCACCATGCGTGATGCTGCCGGCGTCAACGACATGGCGAAAAAGGCTGAGGTCAACCAGATCGAAGCGCATCGTGGTATACCAAACCTTCGCAATTCACGAAGTCAGGTTACGTGAAATTCTCATGGTTTTGAGCCTTTCCAAGGAGTATCTTTCGTCCGGCGCGAAGTAAAGGGATCGTAGAAACGCGCGTCGTTCAACGCTGTTATGAATTGCCGGTGACGGCGAGGCTCCGATTGCGGCGCCACCGGAGTTTGGATACCAACGCCCCTAAGCTTCGCGCGACGCGAAGATAAGTAACGGAACACAAAGCCAATGGCCGAGACCCGCGCCCCCGTTCAGCGGCCTCTTTCTCCGCATCTTTCCATCTATACGCCGATGCTCACGATGATGATGTCGATCGTGCATCGCATCACGGGTGCATCACTCTACGCCGGAACATTGCTCCTGGTGTGGTGGCTGCTCGCCGCCGCGTCGGGCCCGAATGCCTACGCCAAGGTGCAGTGGTTCATGGGAACGTTCGTCGGCCGGCTGATCCTGTTCGGCTACACCTGGGCGCTGATCCATCACATGTTCGGCGGCGTGCGCCACTTCATCTGGGACACCGGGCATGGCTACAGCGCGATTGAGCGCGAGTGGCTGGTGCGCATCGGCCTTGCGGGCTCGATCCTGACGGCCGTCGTGCTCTGGATCGTCGGCTACGCCATCATGGGAGGCGCGCAATGAGCATCCCGAACATGCGCACCCCGCTCGCCCGCGTCCGCGGGCTCGGTTCGGCGAAATCCGGCACCGGGCACTTCTGGCATCAGCGCCTCACGGCGCTGGCCAACGTACCGCTCACCATCGGCTTCATTGCGATCCTGATGTCGCTGCTCGGACGCGGCCATGCGGCGGTCGTGCAGATCCTCGGCTCGCCGATCGTCGCGATCGTCCTGCTGCTGTTCATCGGCTCGGCGACCTATCACATGAAGCTCGGCATGCAGGTCATCATCGAGGACTATGTCCACGACGAGGGCTGGAAGCTCGCGGCGATCGTCGCCAACATTTTCTTTGCCATCGCGGTCGGCGCAGCTTGCGTCTACGCGTTGCTCAAACTGTCCTTCGGAGTCTAGGCGATGGCGACCAACGGCCAAGGGAATGGCGGCGGCAAAGGAAACGGTGCGCCTTCGGTGAACGGCCGCATCTATCCGATCGAGGACCACACTTACGATGTCGTGGTGGTCGGCGCCGGCGGCGCGGGCCTGCGCGCGGTCGTCGGCTGCGCGGAAGCCGGCCTGCGTACCGCCTGCATCACCAAGGTGTTCCCGACCCGCTCGCATACGGTGGCGGCGCAAGGCGGCATCGCGGCCTCGCTCGGCAACATGGGCGAGGACGACTGGCGCTGGCACATGTACGACACCGTCAAGGGCGCCGACTGGCTCGGCGACCAGGAC